>JADHMO010000004.1 GCA_016779995.1 Flavobacteriales bacterium | reverse complement strand
TGGCAATTGATGGTGTCCAAATCGTGATCTTCAAAACTGCCGTTGTACAAGCTTTGAGCGTTCAGGCTATTAGCTACCCATAATAAACACGCAAGGTACACGACTATTCTGAACACCATGCTCACGACTATTCTGAACGAAGTGAAGAATCCCACTACTAGCCTATGGGTTAGATTCTTCACTCCGTTCAGAATGGCATTGTGAAGAATGGTATGAGTGTTGTTGACTACCATCACTTGCGTATTTTAATGACCTTTTCGGAGCTCAACTCCTGACCATCGTCATTAAAGGCTTTGAGGATATAGATACCTATGGGTAAGTCTCCCAACAGTATGCTGTTTTTATTGCCTGATAACACCTCTTGCTCGTGGTGTAGCTTACCCATAACATCGTAAATGCCTATACGACTACCGTTGGTTTCTATGTGCAAAGCCTCAGCAAAGGGATTAGGATAAACCTTTAGGTCTTGGGCAAAAGTGCTCTTTCTAGCACCTATCCAAGGGGTGCCTATTTCGCAGTCGTTGCGGTAATTGACCCACTCTCTATCGTAAAAACGTGCCATAGAACGGGCAACATAAACGGCAGTACCGTGAGTAAAGGGACAGAGTTTAGCCAATTCCTTGAGGCGATCTTGTTTGGCTAAGCTGAGGGTACGCATAGGGCGGTCTTGTCCCAATTGACCGAAATAAATATCATACACCTCTTTAGCGGTGCGGGTAATGTCGTTCCTGCCTTCTAGTTTGTTGATGGTCTCTCGGGCTTTGTCGTAACGCCCTTCTGAGGCATACTTTAGCGATTGCTGAATTTTGTAAATGGGGCGTTGTTGGGCTTCTTGTAGAAAGGCTTGTAAGTCGGGACGGTTTTCTAAGAGGTGGTGTTCCTTGCCTATCCAGCGCAATACCATTTGATGAAAATTGAACCAATAGGGGTTAAAGTCGTCCGTCCATTCCGAAAAGACAAAATGAATGTAATCGTCAAAAGAATTGATAATGCCCCTGTTCAACAACTCAAAGCACTGCACCTGCTCCGCCAAGATGGGGTAGCCTGGACTGTAATGAACAGGTATGGCTGGAATATAAGTCCCCCCCATAATATCCGACATAAAAGGGTTAAAACCTCCCATACTAAAAGATTGGCTGTTCATGCGGTGGTAAAAGGGCGATAATTCTCCATAAGAATCGTGGCTAAAAAGGTGAGGTCGGTTAGTGCCCCAAGCTTGACTGCCTGTACCCACCCAGCGGTTGTCGGAGGCTTCGTTAGGGCTGCCTTGAGGGCCAATAACGCCTTGGTTGGCTAAGTACACCCCATACTTACCGTCTCTAAATAGGTTGCTTCTGAGTCGGGTGCCGTGGTTGGCAGAAGTAAACTGCATACTCCTTTGAAAATGGTCAACGGTATTTCGTCGAATGTTGCTGAGACCGCTCAAAGTAGCGTGTAAGCCAGTCGAAGCCATGAGGTTATGCCCTTGCCCTTGTATGTTGTTGGAAGTAACATCGGTGTCAAAAGCACTAACCAAAGAAATACCCGTAGCAAAGGTATTCCATAGCCAATTGCGGTTAATTTGGGTTTGGTATTCGCCATTGACGTATATACCTACGGTATAGTCAGCGATACAGTTTTCTGTTATGGAAGTCGTGTGATTGGCATTAGCTGTGCCAGGCTCACTAGAGGAGGTAATGGCCACCGAACCAACTTCAAATTTATTCTTGGAATAATTGATATTACCCCCTCCTGTAACAAAAGATACCACCCCTTGAGATATACCCTCAAACGTGTTGTTGTTTACATCAACCCTTTGGTTGTTCAAAAAATTGGTACGCACACCAATAAAGCCTTCTTCAAAATGGTTGTTGTGAGCAATAATGTTCATTTTGTCAGCATCAACAGCAGCTATGTTTCCTCTAAAGGTGTTGTTGTGAATAGTTAAGGTATGGTCTTCATAATGTGGGGTGTGGGCATAAATAGCTGTTCCCACATGAACACCATTAATAGGTTCGGGCCAAAAGCTTAGCCCTGGTAAGTCAATGAATTGATTGTGTCGAATAGTCGCATTGGAGTAACTGCTGTATATTCCAAAAGACATTTTTTTAAAAACGTTATCAGCTATATTTTCTCCAATATTAATGTGGGGCACATAAACGAGAAGAATCCCTGTTGAAGAAGTCGTATTATAATGGTAAGGATACATCAAATGAGGGCTAGTTACATTAAAGGTATTGCCATAAATGGTTGAATTGGTGTCAATGTTGTATTGGGCAAATAGATGTGTGTTATTGTTTAAAAATTGAGAGTGTTTAAGCTCTAAAAAACTTTGTCCGTTGTGAGACTGTCCGAAACCATCTCCACGTAAAATTATACCATGGTCGGCATGGCTAACTGTGGAGTTGGTTATTTTTAAGTGTCCTCTATCTACATCAAAACCATACCAAACCGTGTCAAAACAAGCTGTAAATATTGAGTTATTACTAATGAGCGTCCCGTAATTGTTTTGTTCATCTTCTTCTATAAAAATTTTGGCGTAAGGCGCAACAAAAACTCGGCAACCATTGAATGTTATTTGCTCATTATTAACGTGAAAATCACCATTAACAAAAAGTGTTTTGTTGCTTACGGTAGAACCTCCGTTTAGCTCAATAAGTGGGTCTTGTGTCCAGCCGTCATTGATAACATAATCTGGGGTGAGCCCATTTATTTCACAGCATTTTTTATTGACCTCTATGCGAGATGTAGATTTACACCCTGTAATGGGGTCGTATATATTCAGTACTATGTGTCCTCCAGAGATATTGTTTAGCCACTCAACTGTAATGGTGTTACCGTTGTCAGCAGTAAGTGTTCCACCTGTCACCGACCAGTCGTATTCAAAATTGGGGTTATAGTTTTCAATGGTATATATTTGAGTGCCACAATAAAAGCTAGAGCCTAATATGTTTTGATTTGAAAAACTAGGAGGGGTTTGTATTTGAAGTTGAGCACTTCCTATTGGATTATTATTGATATCATAAGTGTTTAAGGTTATGGTGTAACTTCCCTCGCTTGTGGGTGTCCAGTTTATTTGCTGACCGCTACCAATAATTTGTCCATTAACCAACCATTGCCAAAGTCCAACGCCTTCTTCATAAGGGCAAGAAGCTGAAAGGGTAATGTTCTCATTAACGCAAGGATTTAAATTGCTAGAAGCTATTGTTGGGTTGTTAGGAAGAACGGTAACAATAGCTTCGGCTTGTCCTTCACAATTTTCACTACCTGCATTTAAGTTAACCGTATACTCGCCTGTGCTTTCATAGGTGTGAATGACAGGGTTTGATGTATAGGTGGTGCCATCACCCATAGACCATTGGTTAGGTTGACTATTTGAAGATAATTCTATGTCTTGACCTAAGTATATACTAGCATTAGAAGGTGTTATTGTAATTTCGGAAGGGTATACAAGCATATGAAACATAACCCCAACATGTTCACTAAAAGAAAAATAAAATATTCCTGATTGATTGAAAGTTACAGATGCTGGATTGGGGTATGTAGTGTTGACTATAGTAACATCAAAACTACTATCAAGAGGAGTAATAGTATGTTGTGGCGAATCATTAAAGCTGGATGAGTTAGGTACCAATTTTAGTTGGTGTGTTTCTCCTTGGCAAGCTGAACCCATATAATTAGATGTTGAGGTATGAATCTCTGAATTAGGGCGATAAAAACCATTTGTTAGGTTTAAAAGCCCAAAATTTGGACCAGAAACCTCATTGTTTTGTGCCATTAAGCCCAAAGCAAAGAGGCTTAAATTAAGTAGAAGTAAAAATCTTTTCATAGTCTTAAGTTTTAAAAATTAAGTCAAGACTAAGCTGCGTATAAATTTAGATAGAAAAGAATGAGAAAGTCAAGTAATTTTTGACGAGTATAGAGGTTTTTGTGATGAAACAAAAAAAAGCCCGACGAACGGGCTTTTGTATATTGTTTATGTACTTGTGCTTAACCGTTTAAGGCCTCAGCACCCCCCACAATTTCGAGAATTTCTCCCGTAATGGCGGCTTGTCTAGCCTTGTTATAAGTCAAGGTCAGTTCTCTTTTGAGTTCACCAGCATTGTCCGTTGCCTTGTGCATAGCCGTCATACGTGCGCCATGCTCAGAAGCGTGAGAATCTAAAACTGCTTTGAAAAGTTGTACTTTCAATGATTTAGGGATAAGCTCGGCTACAATTTCTTCCTTTTCAGGTTCGAAAATGTAATCGCCAATAGTGGCTGTATCGTCAGCTGGTGTTTCTACTGGCAAATAGGCTTCTGTCATGAGGTTCTGAGAAGCTGCATTTTTAAATTGGTTATACACCACCACGACTTTGTCGTAACGCCCTTCTACAAAGTGATCCATCAAGTCTTGGGCAATAGCCGAAGTGTTGGCAAAACTAAGGTCGTTGTACAAGTCGTCATGAGAAGATATAACTTCATAACCGTTTTTAGCAAAATACTCAGAGGCTTTTTTTCCTATGGTCACAAAAGCAGCTTGCTCGTAGTCTTCAGCTAATGCCTTAGCACCTTTTATCACGTTGTTGTTAAAAGCACCGCACAACCCTCTGTTGGAAGTCACCGCTACAATAAGTATGGATTTGACCTCTCTAGCTTGAGCGTAAACGCCTCCTTCAGAAGCATCTAGGGTAGAGCTCAGATTGACCAATAACTCGCTTAACTTGTTGGCATACGGACGCATCTGTGTAATGGCGTCTTGGGCTCTTTTGAGCTTAGCTGCCGATACCATTTTCATGGCAGATGTAATTTGCATAGTAGAACCTACCGAAGTAATCCTTGCCCGTATTTCTTTTAAGTTAGCCATAGTTTATGCTGCGTATTTCTTAGATAAATCGGCACATACTGCACGTAAAGTGTCAGTAATATCGTCGCTTAACTTACCTGCTGCCAAAGCGTCTAAGACGTCTTGGTGCTTGTTGTGTAAGAAAGCGATAAACTCCGCTTCGAATTCCTTTACCTTTTCAGTTGGTACGTCCATCAAAAGACCATTAGTACCACAGAAAATGATAGCTGCTTGTTCTTCTACTCTTAATGGTGAGTATTGACCTTGTTTAAGGATTTCCACATTACGCTTACCTTTTTCGATAACCGCCGTAGTAGCCGCATCCAAATCCGAACCGAACTTAGCAAAAGCCTCTAGCTCACGGTACTGTGCTTGGTCTAATTTTAAGGTTCCTGAAATTTTCTTCATGGATTTAATTTGTGCCGAACCCCCTACACGAGATACCGAAATACCTACGTTAATAGCTGGACGAACCCCCGAGTTAAATAAGTCACCATCTAAGAAAATCTGACCATCTGTAATAGAAATTACATTGGTAGGAATATAAGCCGATACGTCACCCGCTTGTGTTTCAATAATAGGTAGAGCAGTTAATGAACCTCCACCTTTTACCATACCTTTTAAGGATTCTGGTAAATCGTTCATTTGAGCGGCAATAGCATCATCATTAATCACTTTGGCAGCTCTTTCCAATAAACGTGAGTGTAAGTAGAATACATCACCTGGATAAGCCTCACGACCTGGTGGTCTTCTTAATAATAAAGATACCTCACGATAGGCTACCGCTTGTTTAGATAAATCGTCAAATACAATCAATGCTGGACGACCTGTATCTCTAAAGTATTCGCCAATAGCAGCTCCAGCAAGTGGTGCGTAAAACTGCATCGGTGCAGGGTCAGAAGCATTAGACGCTACAATAACGGTGTAAGGCAATGCTCCAGCATCTTCTAAAGTCTTAGCTATAGCTGCTACGGTAGAGCCTTTTTGTCCTACGGCAACGTAGATACAGAATACAGGTTCTCCCTTATCATAAAATTCTTTTTGGTTGATAATGGTGTCAATAGCTACGGCAGTCTTTCCTGTCTGACGGTCACCAATAATTAGCTCCCTTTGTCCTCTACCAACCGGAATCATAGCATCGATGGCTTTGATACCTGTTTGTAATGGCTCGTTTACTGGCTGACGGTAAATAACACCCGGTGCCTTTCTTTCAATTGGCATTTCATAAGTGTCGCCCTGAATAGGTCCTTTACCATCGATAGGGTTTCCAAGAGTATCTACTACTCGACCCAACATACCTTCTCCTACATTGATAGAAGCAATACGGTTGGTTCTTTTAACAACATCGCCTTCTTTAATCCCTTTAGAAGGTCCTAATAATACCGCTCCGACATTATCTTCTTCTAAGTTTAGAACGATACCTTGTAGTCCGCTTTCGAATTCTATAAGCTCACCCGACTGAACGTTGGTTAAACCGTAAACACGAGCAATACCATCACCCACTTGCAATACAGTTCCTACCTCTTGTAAGTCCGATTCAGATTTGAACCCTGCTAATTGTTGTCTTAAAATTGCTGATACCTCAGCTGGTTTTACTTCTGCCATAGTTGTTAATTTAGAAGTCCTTTATGTAAAGGTTTTTATTAAACGATTGTTTTAAATCTTTTATCTGACGCGCTACGCTGGCGTCTAGTTGTTTGTCGCCCAACCTAAGGATTGCTCCACCGATAAGGCTTTCATCTACTTGTTCTGTTAAATCGACCTGACTAACGCCTTGCTTTTTGATGAAGTCTAAGACTTGTTGTCTGGTGTCTTCATCTAATGCAACAGCTGTGGTTAGGGTTGCCGATTCAATGCCTTGGTCAATTTTGTATAAATCTAAAAAGCCTTGTGCTATATCAAACAATAGAGCTTCTCTTTTCTTTTTAGTAATGAGGTTAATAAAACTTAACGCCAAAGGTGAACAACCTACAAATACTTCGGCTATAATGGTTAGTTTTTTATCGGTCTTAACCACAGGGCTTTTCAACAACAAAACTAACTCTCTAGAGTTTTGACATAGAGATACGACACTAGCCATATCTGTTTTGCAAAGCTCTAATGTGTTTTGCTCTTTGGCTAACTCTAGTAAAGACTTAGCATACCTCAGTGTTGCTCTTGTGTTTCTCATCTTAACTCAAAGCCGCCTCTTTCAAAGCGTTGTTTACTAATTCTTTTTGTTTGTCAGCGTCTTTCAATTCTGACTTCAATACTTTTTCTGCAATATCAATAGAAAGGTCTGCTACCTGGTTTTTAAGCTCTGTAATAGCCGCCAATTTTTCATTGTTGATTTGCTCTCTTGCTGATGCCAAAACCTTATCTGCTTCTTCTGTAGCTTGTGTCTTTGCCTCAGTAATAATTGTTTCTTTTATCTCTCTTGCTTCCTTGAGTATGCTATCTCTTTCGGCTTTTGCTTCACGCAAAATACGCTCGTTGTCAGCATTGAGGGCTTCCATCTCTTTTTTGGCGTTATCTGCTGCCTCCAAAGCATTTTTAATACCTTCTTCTCTTTCTTCTACCGCGCTAAGAATAGGTTTCCAAGCGTATTTTCTTAATAAGAATAAAAGAGCTAAAAATAAAACGGTTTGCCAAACAAACAAGCCAAGTGAAAAGTCGTTAAATAAATCCATATTATATCTTTATTTTTCTTTTTAAAATGCTAAAATCAAAACTGTAAGCAACCCTTACAGCTTTGATTTAAAATGATGAATTAGGCAGCAAATAATGCAGCAAATCCAATACCTTCAATAAGTGCAGCGGCAATAATCATTGCTGTTTGGATTTTTGAAGTCGCCTCAGGTTGTCTAGCGATAGCATCCATGGCAGAGCCACCGATTTTACCAATACCTAAACCTGCACCGATTACAATTAATCCCGCTCCTACAATATTTGGAATAGTCATAATAAAAAATTTAAAGTTAATAATTAGTTAATATCTTAATGTTCATCGTGATGTTCTTCTACTGCAGCACCAAAATAAAGGGCTGTTAGCATAGTGAATATGTAAGCCTGTAAAAAGGCTACAAGCAATTCAATAACTCCTAAGAATAGTGTTAGTCCAAAAAATGATCCAAAAGCAAATAAATTGGAGGCGAAAAACACTAAACCAATAAGCGACATCAACACCACGTGACCCGCTGTAATGTTAGCATACAAACGTATCATTAGAGAAAATGGCTTAATGATTGTTCCTAAAAGCTCTATGGGCATAAGAACAAATTTCATTGGTACTGGTACGCCAGGCATCCAAAAGATGTGTCCCCAATAATTTTTGTTTGCTGTAAATTGTGTGATTAAATAAGTAATCAGTGCCAACGAAAATGTGATGGCTATATTTCCTGTGATGTTAATTCCTAAGGGTGTCATTCCAGCTAGGTTCACAATCCAGATGAAAAAGAATACCGTTAGCAAGTAACTCATGTATCTTTTGTAGTGCTTTTCTCCAATGTTAGGAATAGCGATGTCGTCTCTGATAAATAAAACGAGTGGCTCTAATAATCTACCAAAGCCGGTAGGCAGGGGTCCTTTGCTATAAGATTTTGAAAGACCTGTAAAAAGAAAGAATATTAAAACGCAAATCAACAGAGTCATTAAAACGTTTTTTGTAATAGAAAAGTCAATTAAGTAGGGGTGGCTGATTAGCTTTTTCTTACCGTCTGAGTTAAGTTTGAGCAGCATATCTCCATGTTGTGCCGCCACTATTTTTCCGTGGAAAATGGAGTAATTAGAACTCTTAGACTCATAAAGGTAGTCTCTACTTTCTTTAGCTACAGTGTCGCTCTCGCTAAGCGGCTCAAAAGTAATGGTTGAATCGGGTGCTGTGACCTCTTTAACCTCAACCTTCTTGAAGTCTGAAGACAAGAAGAATTGAATACCATTGTCCCAAACAATAATTGGTAGCGGCATTTTTACACCGTGAAAAAGCTCAAAATAATGGGCGTCTTTCAAGTGATGCTTGATGAAACCTTTTACCTCTTCTGGAGTGTCTTTTTGGTGTGTATTGTCAGATTTTGCAAAAGTTACACTGCTAATAGTTAGTGTAAAAAGTAAGGCTAATAAATTAATTTTTCTTCTCATTCGTCTGCAAAAAATTGCTGTTATGGAATTCGCTGCAAAACTAAATATTAATGTTTATTCTAAAAATAAAATGATGAATTATTTTAAAGTTTTTTTAACGTCTTGTTGTCAAGAAGTTTAGAGTCGATTGAGTAGCTTTATTAAAACACTTATTTCAACCATTAGAGCCACAAAATATGGAATAAAAAACAAGAGAAAAGCATGGGTTGAGTTAGGACATTGTTCAACTAAGATGGGCTGTATCAAGAGCGGGAAAACAATCAGTTTTAGTAGGCTTGTTGCTAAAAAAATATACCCCAAACTCGCGGTGTGGGTGATTCTAAATTTATAAATCGTCAAAATGGCAAGTCCTGCCAGTAGAAAGTTGCTGAGGTAAGTAAAAGCCCACATTTTTAGATTAAGCTGAATATCCTGCAACTCAAAAGCCAGGTAGTGCATCAGCCCTACACAGACTAAAACAAGTCCTAATTTACTAGCAAAAGAAAGAACAAAACGACTAGTCGTCATTGTTAAGTTTGTTGAGGGTCTGCATAACAGAATACAAAGAGATGAGCAGGGCAAAAAGGGTTAAAGCGATGGTGAACCAAGCTTTTTCAGTTTGGTATTTGGCATCTAGAAATTTGCCCAAAGTAGCTCCTAAAAAGATGGTTATTCCCATCTGAGAGGCAACAGCAATAAGAACGATAAAACGTTTAGGCTGTTTTTTCTTGTTTTTCTTGTTTTCCGGCATGGTTGATGTCTTTTATAACTGCACCCATGCTACAAGAACCCGTAAAGGAAGCGCCTGGCTCTATGGCAAGTTTGTTTGTTACGATATCGCCGTCTAATTTTGCGGTAGATTTTAAGGCTAAAAGCTCTGATACCGAGATAGAGCCTTTTAACTCACCCGAAACATCTGCGTTTGAAGCGTTTACATTGCCTTCTACCATTCCTGTAGATCCAATTACAACTTTTCCTTTGGTGTTTATAGACCCTGAAAGGTTACCATCAACACGAATATCGCCAGAGGAAGTTACCTCGCCAACGATAGTTGTGCCTACGCCAATTAAATTTACTACTCCTGTGTTTTCGTGTGGTTTTGCCATGGTTTTTTCTTTTGATGAAAACATTACTATTTGTTTTTGGTAGAACAAATATAATAAAAAGTCTGATTATTGATTATTTAGATAATACTCTTGAAAAGTCTTTTTATAGCCCTCAATATCTCTGTTTTTGAAAAAGGTTGGAAAATTTGGACTTGCAATGACAAAAACGTCATAATCGTCTCCAAAAACACCCCTTACATCTCCCTCAACAAATGCCTTGTAATAGCTCATAGCCTTGCTTTTGTTGGGAAACTCCCTGACTGTAATCATGTGGGTATGGTCGTCAAAAAGTAAATCGCTAACATTTAGCCTATCTAGTCGATAATATTCGGCGTGATAGTCGGAAAGTGTGGACTTAGCAATAGATACTTCGAGGTCAAACTCCTTAAACAACAAAATAAAATAGTGCCCCGCATTGGGCTTATCCAAATAAGCTAGGTCTTCCTCACTTAATACCATCTTATCGCCTTCTAATTCCTCTAGTTTTAAATACACCAATATCTCTTTAGCGGATTCTGCAACCTGATGTTTGGGGTATTTCTCCACGATTAGCGTGAGGGCATTAATGTAATTGCTCTTGGTCATACCAAAGCCTTTAGCCATAGTTTTCAAAAAGTCGAAGTTGGGGTAAAGGGTATTGTTGGGGTTGTTTTTGTTGACTCGCTCACAAAGATTAATACAAGCGTCGAATTGAGACTGTAAATAGTATTGGTGTGCCTTCTCATAATCCGTGTTAAGTAGGCTATTGGCTTGAACCAATTCTTCGGCATAGTCGGGATCTTTAATGAGTTTGGCGTAGTCACTTTGGGGAAACTCTTTGAGCAACATATTTTTATAGTCCTTAGCAAAGTCTATATTGCCTTTCTCCTCGTGTAGTCTATACAAAAAATACAAGACCATTACCCTATTTTCGCTGTTTGGAAAACGATTATTTAGAGTTTCAAAAGTACTTATAGATTGGGGGATGTCGCTTAGTTTTTCCTTATAAATCACCCCTGCATCGAAATAGGCTTCTATAATTTTTTGGTTGGACTCTTTCATAGCTTCAACCGTTACGGGTAATTCTTTTAGATAGGAGTCTCTGCTCTTAGGGTCAAACTCGTCTTCATTTGTGGTGTCTGCCAAAGCCTCCTCTATGGTTAGTGATTTTTTATCTGAACGTCGCCAATCGTCTTCTAATTTTCTTTTTCCCCATTTTCTGTTGAACTCTGAAAAACCAAAACTCAGCGTATTAGGATTGTCAAAATACCAATCCCCACCTCTGTTTTGGTTCAGCCTATTAAAGCTATTGTTTTGTTGTGGGTCGTTAAAAAAGTTGTTTTCAGAACGTCTAGAGCTTTCTAGCTCTTTTAAGCGTTGTTCTTCTTGTTTTAGCTTTTCTATAATATTATCGATAAATGCCAAACGCTCTTTTTCTGGCATCAGCGCTACACGCTGTATGCTGTCTTGGTGTTGAATAATATCCAAATTGGTAATCAGTTCTGTTAGGGTTTTTTGTCTAGCTGAAGCCGGTACAAACCTATCGTTGTCAGTGCTCATATAGGCAACGGCAGTATCGTAGTAAGCTTGAGAAAAACGGTAATTTTGTTGATCGTAGTAAATGTCAGCTAGTATAACGCTTGACAAGGATTTTTGAGCGTCGTTTTTAATGCTTTTAGCAACCGACTTAACATACAGAGGGATAGCTTCTTTAGTCTTGCCTTGGCGTTTAGAAAGTTCCGCTAAACCAAAATAGATAACGTCTAAAAACTCTTTGTTTTTGGCATCTTTCAACATCTTATTAAGTTCGTCTTGAATTTGTTCAGAACCCCCTGAAGAAGTGTCAAAAGAACGTGCTCTATTAATTTTAGCATTAAATGTCATTTCATAATCTGGACTTATCCGTATGACTTTAGAAAAATAATTGGTAGCCGCAGAATAATTCTCTTGGTTGTAATGCAATTGTGCAATAATGTATAAAAAGCGGGACTTTTCTCTTTTCTTTTTGGTTAAAGAAATCGCCTCCTCTAACTCCAAAATAGCTGGGGCATAGTCTTTTTGTCGAATATGGTAATGCGCCATTACCAAGGCTAACTCTTTATTAAGTTCGGTGGGGAAATCTTCGTCAGACAAAATTTCTTCAAGTATGAGGTCTGCTGAGCTGAGGTCATTAGCTTCTACAAAAGATTTGACTAGCCAAATTTTGGCTTCATAAGAGGAGGTAAGCCCCTCAAATTGTCGGCTAACCAATCGAAAGGCTTCTACACCTTTGATGTGTTCTTTTTTGTAGAAATAGGCTTTTCCAATAAGCAAGTAACAATCGTCAATCCAGCGGTTATACTCCTTGCCTTTAATAAGCATAGAGTGTTTGCTGATGGCTTGAGCACTCTTTTTTAGTGCTTTGTCCATTTGAGGGCTTACACTTTGTGCGTCTTTATCTGTTCCAAGGGGGTATATGCTTAAAAGTTCATTAAAATCATCTTTGTGTTGTGTTTCCAGTCTATTTACACCTGACTTATAGCTTTCTTTAGCGTTAAAATACCAGTTGTATCTTGTAGTGGTCTTGTGATAGGCTTTGTTAAAAAACTTGTTCTTAGTGGTTTTGCAAGACCCCAAAAAAAAGATGGTGAGCAACAAGAAAGAGGCTAGAATGAAAGATTTGGTTTTTACAAACATTAGTGCAATAACTTATATCTGACAAAATTATTTTATTTTCTTGAATAAAGATTAAAGGGTGTTAAGATAAAATTTTAAGATATTTGCAGCGATTATGTCGAAAGATAAAAAAAAGAACTCTTTTTGGAATAGGTGGCGATTCAAATATCGCTTTGTTATTCTCAATAGCGAAAACTTCGAAGAACGCTTATCGTTCAATATGTCGAGGCTAAACGTCTTCTTATTGACCTGTATTACCGTAACTTTATTAATGGGTGGGACTGCTTTGGTTATTGCTTTTAGCCCATTGAGAGAGTATATCCCTGGTTATACGAGCACAGACATAAGGCGACAAATGGTCACCCTTAACCTGTTGTCGGATTCTCTAAGTGTTGAATTAATCAACAGAGAACGCTACCTCCAAAACATCAAAAATATTATCGAAGGTCGCAACATAGACACAAACCAAATAGGGGTAGTGTCGCTCAACTCAACACAAGAAGATATTAATTTTGAAAAAACACCTGAAGATTCTTTGTTGAGAGAGCAGGTGGAGGCAGAAGAAAAGTTTAACTTTTTTGGTTATACAAACGTGGATAATCAAAGTATTGAAAAACTCCTGTTTTTTCTACCTGTAAAAGGTCTTGTTACTGGATCGTTTAATGTTGAAGATGAACACTATGGTGTTGATGTGGTTACTAAAGAAAATGAACTTATTAAAAGTACGCTTAATGGGGTGGTAGTGATGTCTTCTTGGACTTCTGAAACTGGTCACGTCATAGTTGTTCAGCACGAAAACAATCTACTTTCTGTTTATAAACACAACTCTGTCTTGCTAAAGAGTCAGGGTGAGAGAGTTAAGGCTGGAGAAGCTATTGCTATTATTGGAAACTCTGGCAAATGGAGCAGTGGTCCACACCTACACTTTGAATTGTGGTACAACAACAACCCTGTTGACCCTGAACAGTATATCTTATTTTAACAGATGGGTGTAAAGTCTTTTTTTGGTGTTCTGTATGCTCGTGTTGTAAAACAACAAAACAAGTGGTGGATAAAAAACCCTATAAAATCTCAGGAAAAGATTTTTAACTCCTTAATGTCACGAGCGTCTGAAACGGCTTTCGGAAAAGAACACGATTTCAAACACATTCGCACTTACGAAGATTTTAAATCTAAAGTTCCTGTAAGAGATTATGAGGGTTTAAAGACTTATGTTGAGCGCGCATTGGAAGGAGAAGAAAGCGTTTTATGGCCGGGTCGCCCCTTGTATTTCTGTAAAACATCGGGGACCACCTCTGGCACCAAATACATTCCTATCTCAAAGGAATCTATGCCGTATCATCTGAAGGGTGCAAAGGACGCTATTTTGAGCTTTATTGAAGAAACGGGCGAGGCTAAATTTTTAAATGGTAAAAACATTTTTATACAAGGAAGTCCAGAATTAGATTTTAGTAAAAAATCACCGATAGGGCGTTTGTCTGGTATTGTTGCTCACCATATCCCTTGGTATCTGCAAAGAGATAATAAGCCGTCATTTGAAACCAACTGTATTGAGGATTGGGAAACAAAAATAGAGGCTATTATTGATGAAACCCTTTCTGAAAATATGACTCTGATAAGCGGTATTCCTCCTTGGGTACAGATGTATTTTGAAAGACTTGCTAAACGAACAGACAAAAAAATCAAAGATGTCTTTCCTAATTATAGCTTGTTTGTGTACGGTGGTGTAAACTTTGAGCCTTATAAAAATCGTTTTTTGGAGTTGATAGGAAAAGATGTGCCAAGTGTGGAAACATACCCGTCCTCAGAAGGCTTTATTGCTTATCAAGACAAACAAAAAACTGAGGGTTTGTTGTTGTGTGTTAATCACGGTATTTTTTATGAGTTCATCGAGTCAAGCCAATTTTTTGAAGAAAACCCTAAAAGAATAACTCTAGCAGACGTAGAGGTGGGAAAAGATTATGTTCTTATTTTAAACACCAACGCTGGTTTATGGGGGTATAATATTGGTGATACTGTTCGTTTTGTTTCTACCTCTCCGTACAGGTTGGTGGTAAGTGGTAGAATAAAACACTTTACCTCTGCTTTTGGGGAACACGTTATTGGTAAAGAAGTTGAGGAGGCTATGCGTGAAGTTTTGAAAAAGCAAGGTGCCGTAGTAACCGAGTTCCATGTTGCTCCAGAGGTGAATCCTAAAACAGATTTGCCTTACCACGAATGGTTTATAGAGTTTAAAGAACCTCCTGCCGATGAGTTTGTGTTTGCTGAGGACCTAGACGAAGCTATGCAAAAACAAAACAGCTATTACAAAGACCTCATCGAAGGAAAAGTATTAAAACCATTAACAATAACAAAGGTTCGGGAGGGTGGATTTCATCAATACATGAAGTCCGAAGGTAAATTAGGGGGACAGAATAAGCCGCCTCGTTTGTCAAATAATCGTAAACTTGCAAATAGCTTAACCCCCTTTTTAGATGACCGACAATAAAAAACACATCGCCATACTGGGTTCAACCGGCTCAATAGGCACTCAAGCTCTTGATGTAATAGAAGCTAATACGGATTTGTTCGTTGTTGAAGTGCTCAGCGCCAATTCCAATAGCGACTTATTAATAAAACAAGCCCTGAAGTTTAATCCAAACGCTGTTGTTATTGTTGATGAAACAAAATATCAAGAGGTGTTTGAAGCCTTGTCAAGTCAAGACATTAAGGTTTATGCTGGTAAAGAAGCTTTGGCTCAGGTGGTGGAAATGGAGGATATAGACATGGTGTTAACCGCCCTAGTTGGCTATTCTGGATTAAAGCCTACAATAAGTGCCATAAAAGCCAAGAAAAACATTGCTCTTGCCAACAAAGAAACTTTGGTGGTGGCGGGTGCTTTAATTACAGACTTGGCAAAAAAATACGGTGTAAGTATTTATCCTGTTGATTCCGAACACTCAGCAATCTTTCAATGTTTGGTAGGAGAGTTCCACAACCCTATTGAAAAAATATACCTAACTGCTTCAGGCGGTCCGTTCAGGGGGTGGACAAAAGACCGTCTGTTAAATGTTACAAAAGAACAAGCGTTAAAACACCCTAATTGGGATATGGGGGCTAAGATTACGATTGACTCGGCGAGCTTAATGAATAAGGGGCTTGAAGTTATAGAGGCAAAATGGTTGTTTGGTTTAAAAAGCGAACAAATAGATGTTATTGTACACCCGCAGTCCATAATACACTCTATTGTGCAGTTTACAGACGGCTCTATGAAAGCTCAAATGGGTTTGCCAGACATGAAGCTGCCTATACAGTATGCTTTAGCTTACCCGCAAAGGATTGTTTCGGATTTTCCACGTTTCGACTTTATGGACTACCCAAGTTTAACCTTTGAAAAGGCTGACACTGACACTTTCAAAAATTTAGCACTAGCTTATAAAGCGATGAATAAAGGGGGTAATATGGCTTGTGTTCTAAATGCTGCTAACGAAGTTGTTGTAGATGCGTTTTTAAAAGACAAAATAGGCTTTTTAGAAATGTCTGATGTGATTGCCGATTGCATGGAAAAGAGTACTTTTGTGGCGAATCCCACATACGATGACTTTGTGTCGTCAGACGAAGAAAGTCGGGTTTTAGCTAACGCACTAATTTAAATAAATGGAAGAAATAATAATTAAAGCAGGACAACTTCTCTTAAGTTTGTCAATATTGGTCATCTTACACGAACTTGGACACTATATTCCAGCTAAATTATTTAAAACCCGAGTAGAAAAATTTTATCTGTTTTTTGATCCTTGGTTTTCTCTTTTTAAAAAGAAAGTAGGCGACACTGAATATGGTGTAGGTTGGCTACCTCTTGGTGGGTATGTTAAGATTTCTGGTATGATAGACGAGTCTATGGACAAAGAGCAAATGAAAAAACCTCCTCAGCCTTGGGAGTTTCGCTCAAAACCCGCTTGGCAACGACTCATCATAATGTTGGGTGGTGTTACTGTAAATGTTATTCTAGCTTTCGTTATTTACTCTTTTAGTTTGGTGATATGGGGAGAAAAATATTTGCCTAGTGAAAAGGCGACTTACGGCATACATTGTGATTCTCTAGCTTTAGCTGCGGGTTTTCAAAACGGCGATATAATATATTCCATCGACGGAAGCAAAGTAGATCGTTTTGCTAGAGAAAACGGAAGTCTGCATTCAGAAATGATACAAAAGCTGATTCTAGATGATGCTAAAATAATTACTGTAGTAAGGAGTGGCAAACAATTAGATGTGCCGTTTACAGAAGAGGTCAAAAATGCTGTTTTAGCAAAAACACCGCTGTTCTCGCCAAATATACCTTTTGTTATTGGGGGTTTTAGCGAGGGTTCTGTGATGAAAAAAGCAGGAGCTCAAGTTGGCGACCGAATAGTTACTATTAACAATAGGCCCATGGGGTTTGCGGGTGACGTCATTGCTTACACGCCATCACTAAAAGGAGATTCTGCAACTGTTGTGGTGGACAGAAACGGACAAGAAAAAGAATTTAGCGTTTTCTTGGAAGAAGGTATTATGGGTGTGCAATTAACGTCGTTTTCATCTTTGTATGAACTAGAAACAGAGCAATATAATGTGCTTACAGTATTTCCAGCAGCACTAAAGAAAACACAGTCAGAAATTGCCAACTATCTTAAGCAGTTTAAACTCATTAAAAAATCACCTGAATCTGTAGGTGGTTTCATTTCTATTGGCAGCATTTTCCCTCCTGTTTGGGATTGGCAGCGTTTTTGGAGTTTAACCGCTTTTCTTTCTATTATGTTAGCAGTATTAAACTTATTGCCTATTCCTGCTTTAGATGGGGGTCACGTTATGTTTTTATTATATGAAGTGGTTACTCGCAGAAAGCCTAATGAAAAAGTAATGGAATATGCCCAAACCTTAGGTGTAATATTGTTATTGGGCTTAGTGTTATATGCCAATGGAAACGATATTTTTAAATTACTATCATAGCTAACTAAAAGATAAAAAATAATGAACGATACGTTTGGAATACAAGAGGCATTAAAAGAATTAGGTTTAAAAGAAATCAACAACGGCAGCTCTACTGGTAGCGATTGTTTTTCTAGCGGAGAGCTTTTAGAGTCGTATTCTCCTGTTGATGGAAAATTAATTGGAAAAGTAAGGTGCAGCACCAAAGAGGATTATGAAAAGGTTATGTCGGCAGCTACCTCTGCGTTCAAAAATTGGAGAACAGTACCTGCCCCAAAACGTGGTGAAGTGGTTCGTCAATTCGGAGATAAACTAAGAACACACAAAGAAGCTTTGGGAAAGTTAGTTTCTTATGAAATGGGCAAATCTTATCAAGAAGGTTTGGGTGAGGTTCAAGAAATGATTGACATTTGTGATTTTGCGGTTGGATTGTCTAGACAATTACACGGTTTGACTATGCATTCTGAACGTCCAGGACACAGAATGTACGAACAATATCATCCTTTAGGAGTGGTGGGCATTATTTCTGCCTTCAATTTTCCAGTGGCTGTGTGGTGTTGGAACACCGCTTTGGCGTGGATAGCTGGTGACACTTGTGTGTGGAAAGGTTCTGAAAAAACGCCATTATGCTCAGTGGCTTGTCAAAACTTAATTGCTGAAGTCTTAAAAGAAAACGATTTAGAAGAAGGTATTTCTTGTATCGTGACTGGTAACTACGAAGTTGGTGAAATGATGACCAACGACAAACGTATGCCGCTAATCTCAGCAACAGGCTCATCAAGAATGGGACAAATAGTAGGGGCAACAGTGGCGAGTCGTTTCGGTAAATCGTTGCTAGAGCTTGGCGGAAACAACGCTATCATTATCACGCCAACCGCTGACCTAAAAATAGTTGTTCCTGGCGCTGTATTCGGTGCGGTCGGAACCTGTGGGCAACGATGTACCTCAACAAGGCGTTTAATTATTCATGAATCTGTTTATGACACCGTTAAAAACTCTATTGTTAGCGCGTACCAACAGATTAAAATTGGAAATCCTTTAGACGAAAACAACCACGTTGGGCCGTTAATTGACAAAGATGCTGTGGGCATGTATCAGGACGCGCTAACTAAAGTTGTTGAAGAGGGTGGTAAAGTCTTGGTTGAGGGTGGTGTGTTAGAGGGTTCTGGCTACGAAAGTGGGTGTTATGTAAAACCAGCTATTGCTGAAGCAAAGAACGATTTTGCTATCGTTCAACACGAAACTTTTGCTCCAATATTATACTTAATTAAGTATTCTGGTGAATTAGAAAACGCTATTGAAATACAAAACGATGTGCCACAAGGCTTGTCGTCTGCTATCATGACCTCTAACCTTAAAGACGCTGAAAAGTTTTTGGCTTCTTCTGGTTCTGATTGTGGTATTGCCAATGTCAACATTGGTACTTCTGGCGCAGAAATAGGTGGTGCTTTTGGTGGCGAAAAAGAAACTGGTGGTGGTAGAGAATCAGGCTCTGATGCTTGGAAAATATATATGCGTCGTCAGACCAACACCATTAATTATTCTGATGAACTACCGCTTGCTCAAGGCATAAAATTCGACTTATAATAAAAGGTCGTATTTTTGTAGCTTAACCAATTAGTCTAATGCGATTATTATTTTTGCTTTCATTTGTGTTGTTTGGATTTAACTCTTTTGCTCAAGTGTCGTGGCAAGCTCCAGAGTCGGCTAAAGAGATTAACAATCCGTATGCTGGTAATAAAATAGCAGCTCAAAAAGGTCAAGTGTTATACTCTAAGTTGTGTTGGACGTGTCATGGCAAAAACGGAAAAGGTGATGGCCCTGCCGCTACCAACCTTAAGCCCAAACCTAGGGATTTTTCGTCTGCTGACCTACAAAAACAAACTGACGGCGAGTTGTTTTGGAAGTTGTCAAACGGCAAGGGCATGATGGTGCCCTACAAACACTCTTTGAATGAAGAAAAACGCTGGCAACTAATAAACTATATAAGAACCCTAAGCGCAAAGTAGATGAAAAAAATTGTTGTTCTTGGTTTGTTGTTGTTGAGTTTGGATGTTAGAGCACAAGAAAAGGAGTATGTAAACGCTTTTAAAAACAAGCAGCTTATCAATGCACAAACCGCTGTAATTCCTGAGGGTTTTGACTTTACCATCATGCATCGCTTTGGTAAGATTGGTCTAGACGATAGGGTGTATAAAGACTTTTTAGGTTTTGATAATCCTGCAAACATTCGCTTTTCATTGTCTTATAAGTTAAACGACAGGCTTTATGTTGGGGTGGGAAGAACCAAAATTGGTAAAACCATAGATGTTGAGGGTAAATACGTCTTGTTAAGACAAACCGCCGACAACAGTTCACCTTTAAGTATTGCTATTTTTAACAACACAGGAATAAACACCGAGCCGTTTAACGATTATGGTCCTAATGCTTTTTTCTCTGATAGTATAACGCCTTTTGAAAATAAGTTTTCTCATCGTATAAGCTACACAACAGAGCTTATTCTTTCTAGAAAGTTTAGCGATAAACTATCGCTACAATTGAGCCCAACAATGATATATAAAAACCTAGTTTGGGGTTTGGAAGAAGACCACTTTACGTTTGTTCTTCCCTTTAGTGGTCGTTTTCAATATTCGTTTGGTAGCGCAATATTATTTGAATACGCTCACAAACTAAACAACCGTTCTGAGTCGGCGCTTGACAACCCCTTTTCTTTAGGTTTTGAATTTGGTACAGCGGGACACGTTTTTCAGGTGTTTATGAGTAATAGTTACTATTTAAGAGAAGCTAATATTTACACTCTTGAGCCTTATGATTTTTATCAGGGTCCAAATGAGTTTGTGTTGGGTTTTAATATTCGTAGAGTATGGTGGTTTTAGGTGTAAAAAACATAAAAGGCTTGGTGTTCGTTCTTTTGTTAACAACGGCTATTCTAGCTTCTTGTAGTAAAGACCGTTTGATTGATGTTGAACCTTATATATATCCTACAGAGTATTGGAAAAAAGATTCTTTGGTTTATACTCTATTGTTAGACACTGCTGTTCTGAATCAACAAGTAACGCCTTACGGCATATCTTCTCCTGACACCTTGAGTTTGTTTTATGAAACACAAGAATATACTCTTACTTTTTTAGAAGAAAGTAAGGACAGTGTGTTTGTTGGGGTTACTAATGGGGTGTTTGAGCTTATGTTAGACTCCTTGTTTTTATATAATAGTCAAGACACTTTGAGACAAAAAGTGGTTGTTAAAGAGGATTCGTTAATGGTTTTGGAATACACTCTGGTGAGCGGCAGTTATATCAGGGTTTACAAAGATTATTATCATCTTTTAGATATGGGGGCAGAGGTGCCTTTGGTTAGCTTTTTGAACGACATCTACAATCCTATTTTTTATAATAACGGTGAAGGAAGGTGTATGCCTTGTCATAATTCTGACGGTGGACAAATAAGACTTGCCCCAGCTAATGTTGCCTATGAAAACCTTATTAATGGTATAAGTAAAAACGATGGTGGGGTGAGTTATATCAATAGCCTACAGCCTGAAGAAAGCTATTTATATCGCTTGGTGGCAGACGAAGATGTTGAATATTCGATGCCGCCAAACAACGCTCTAACACCTTTTGAAGTACAAACTATTTTGACCTGGATAAGCCAAGGTGCTCAAGAGAATTAGGTTTTTTTTCTATCTGCTCTTTTTTTTAGTATTTTTGTACTTACAGATTATCTAACTTAACCTCTTTAATATGAACAAGTTCTGCTTCTTATTTTTTGCTTTTTTTGTCGGTGTTAATTTTTCTTATGCTCAATGTACAACCGAAAACGCTTTGGGTTGTGAGTGTGAAGACGCAAACGACACTTCTTGTGATTTACTACCTGATATTACTGTTTCTTGGCAATGGGGTATAGGTGACTATGAAGAGTTTCCTCCTGGTGAAGGTTTGCAAAACGGTGAAATTAACTACCCTGAAAATTGGTTTGAAATAACCCCAGAAGTCGAAGCTATGGGCAGGATAAGAGTGGGGGCAAGAACGCCTAATATTGGTTCTGGTCCATTAAATTTAAGAGGTGTTGACAAAGACGGATATAGATGGATGATTTGCTACGATAGTGGTGTTGCTGACACCTTTTCAGTTTATGATCCTGATTGGAACGAACAAAGTTATTGTCCTGATAACAGCACTCCTAAACACATTTCTATTCAAAGAGTATATCATAAAAATGCTGACGGAAGCATGGATTTTTATGAAGTAATGGTGGGCACAATGGAGTATCACCCTACACATGGACACATGCACTTTAACGAATGGACAATAATGTCTTTACGTATTCCTGACCCCAACAACATGGAAAACCCTCTAGAGTGGGAAGTTGTCGGCGATGGTGCAAAAGTTGGTTTTTGTGTAATGGACCTCGGAAACTGTAGTAGTGTAAATGCGGGTTGTAGAGACGATGAGTCTGTTTACAACGAGGGAAACCTTCTTTCACAAGACGACTTTCCTAACTATGGTCTTGGTGGTGGTGAATATGGCTGTAGCCCTATTTCACAAGGTATTTCTGTAGGGTATAACGACACTTATGGTTCGTATTTAGATGGTATGTTTTTGAATATTCCATTAGGCACTTGTAATGGAGACTATGCTGTTGTTTTAGAGGTTCCTCAGGTGATGCTTGAAGAGCGTCTGGATAACAATTTCACATGGTTTCCAGTAACTTTAACACAACAATCTGAAGTACCAAACGTACCAGAAATTACAAGTTCTGCTACTAACTTGGTTTGTGAGGGAGAAAACGTTTCTTTATCTATAGACGCTCCTGACAACACAACTTTGTTGTGGTCAAACGGAAGCACCTCTGAGTCTATTGAAATTAATCAGGCTGGAACGTATTCAGTAACAATAAATAGCGAAGAGTTTGATTGTCCTGCCACAAAAAATATTGTTGTTTCTACTATCAGTAATCCTAGTTTTGATTCAGTAACCATTTGTAAAAACGAAAGCGCTGAGTTAACTGTAGGTTCAGAACACGATGTTACTTGGTACGATGAAAATATGAATGTTGTAGGCTCAGGTCTTAGCTTTACAACACCAGTATTAAACGAAAGTGTTAACTATTATGTCACTAATAGTTTTTCTGATAACAATGTAGGTCCTGAGCAACATGAGGGAGATTCAAATTATAGTGGAGGTTCAAATGCTATTGGCTTTCTTTCTTTTGATGCTTTGAGCGCGTTTACTTTAGAAAGTGTAAGTGTTTATACAGAAGAACCTGCTGAAAGAAAATTTATATTGATGAATGAGGCTGGTGAGGTTATCGCTGAACATACTGAATTTATCGGTTTTTGTGCTGATGAACCTCAAGTGGTCGTGTTAAACTTTGAGGTTCCTGCTGGAGTAAATTATCAAATTGGCACAGATGCTGAAGTAAATGTAAGTAGTGTTGGCGGAGAAAACCCACAACTGAAAAGAACAGGTACTAATGGTGGTTTGTCATACCCATATGTATTAGACGGAAAGGTCTCTATTAATAAAGCTGTTTATTACGGACAAGGTATAGACAATAGTGGTGGTGATGATTATACAACTTACTACTACTACTTATATAATTGGGTAATTGTTGGCGAGCCTATTGAGTGTAATCCTGTTGTTTTTCCTGTAACAGTAGAAGATTGTAGCTCTATAGATGAGATTCTTGTAGATATAAGTATATATCCTAACCCGACCGAAGGGCTTGTTGCTATAAACCTAAGCCTCGAAAAAGAAAATAATGTAGGTTTGACTTTAAGCAACTCTTTAGGTCAAATGGTATATTATGAAAACTTAGGAAAATTGACTAAATTAGATAAGTCTTTTGATTGGTCAATGCTACCAAAAGGTATTTACACTATAAGCTTTAATATAAACAATCAGAAAACGTTTGAAAAGATTGTCCTTCAATAAAACAATCCTCATATGGATGATGTTTCAATTAGGGCCCTTAGGGGCTCTTTTTGCGCAAGGCAATTGGCAAAATTTCACCACAGAAAATACTATTCTGGTAGATAATCAAATCAATGATATTCTAATTGTTGATGGTGTAAAATGGATAGGCACAAACTGGGGGCTATATACTTACGACAACACCTCTTGGGTAGATTATACTGATATGCTTCCCCATCCTTTAGTAAACTCTATTTCAATAGATAAAGAGGGGTATATTTATGTTTGCACTTTAAGTGGCATAGCTATTTATAATGGGAGTTCGTGGGAAACTATTACCTCACAGAATAGTATTGTTACTAGTCATGTTAATGAGGTGGTTTTCGATGATGACAATACAGCTTATATTGGCACTATTGATGGTTTGTTTAAAATGAGTAATGATGACATTTCTATTGTTCTTGATTCATCTTCTTTAGAACCAAGTTTTATAAATGTACGTTGCTTGACTTTTAAGGGCGATTCTTTATGTATTGGCACTGTTAATGGTGGTTTAGGTTATTTGTATAACGACTCTATTAGTTGGTATAATGCTAATAATGGATTAATAGACAATACATCCACTGATATGGTGGTTGATGATGAAAATATATGGATAACTACTCCTTATGGTGGTTTAATATCACATTTATTGAACGGGAATTTCTTAGTTTTTAATACCGGTTTTTTTAGTGGTTGGCCCAGCAACAGTTTAAACACCATATACAAAGGTGATGACTTGTTTTACATTGGTAGTAGTGGTGGTGGTTTTTTCTCTTTTAGTTATGAGTTTGGCATTCAGAATACAAATACCTTCAATACTGATAATAGCGGTTTAATTAATGACTATGTATTATGTATAGAAAAAGATGAATTAGGTTATTGGATAGGAACAGAAGGAGGGTTAGTGTATTGGACTGATATATCAAGTGTAAATGAGTCTAATCAAGTAAATAAATCAGCTTTTAATATCTTCAATAATAGATTAACTTTTCCTTTTAAAGGTGATATAACTATTTATTCCTTAGATGGAAAGCGTGTTTTTTCTGCTTATAATAAATCCAGTGTAAATTTATCTTTTCTTAATAGAGGTAGTTATATTTCAGAATTTAACAATAGCCGTTCTATTTTAATTCTAAATTAATCAATATTTAACTTTGGTCTTTCATCTCTATTAGCCAGTTCCCAGGCTGTTAAGAAAATGTATCTACTTATTTTTTCAACTTTTGGAAAGTGTATTTTATCAATAGTATCTGATGGTTTGTGATAATCAGCATGTACACCATTAAAATAAAATATTACAGGAATATTATTTTTAGCAAAGTTGTAATGGTCTGAACGGTAATAATATCTATTAGGATCATCTTCATCGTTATATTTATAATCCAATTCTAGATTAATGTATTTATCATTTACAGATTCACTAATATCATGTAATTCAGTACTTAATCTGTCCGAACCTATTAGATAAATGTAATTTGGATTATCGTGATAATCATCAATTCTACCTATCATATCTACGTTTAAATTTGCTATTGTATTTTCTAATGGATAAATAGGGTTTTCAGCATAATATTTAGAACCTAACAAACCTTTTTCTTCAGCAGAAACCGGCATAATAAGTATACTTCGTCTTGGTCCTTTACCTTCTTTTTTTGCTAACATAAAAGCTTCTGCTATTTCCATAATAGCTACAGTACCTGAACCGTTATCGTCTGCACCATTATAAATCAATGAGTCTTTAATACCTAAGTGGTCATAATGTGCTGTAATTACTACTATTTCATCTTTTAAATCACTTCCTTCAATAAAACCGATAATGTTTTCTCCTCTGATATAATTATTATTAAGCATCTTTTCTAAAACACCATTTTTATCCCATTTCCATTTGCCATAACGTTTAACTGTTTTGACTTTAAATTTTTGAAAATAAGAGTTGTTTTTATAGGGAGGTATGCCTATTTCTTTAAAAAAGTTGGCAATATAATTTGCCGCCATTTTCTGACCTGGCTGACCCGTTTCTCTACCTTGCAAAGAATCTCCAGCTAAAACACTTATGTGTTTTTGTAAATCTTCAACAATTATAGAATTAGCATATTTAAGTTTAGGAGTAGTCTCTGACCAAGTGTTTACTTGAGCAAACAATCCTAAAGGAAATAATAGTAGTAATATTTTTTTCATGGTACTTATTTAACAACTTATTTTATCAACTCTTCTTTGATGTCTTCCACCTTCAAAATCTGTATTTAAAAAAATATCTATTATTGAAAGCGCTTTTTCTAAATCTATGAAACGTGCTGGCATAGTACATACATTAGCATCATTGTGTAATCGTGCTAATTCAGCAATTTCAACCTCCCAACATAATGCTGAACGTATAGCTTGATGTTTATTAGCACTCATATTTATTCCATTACCACTGCCACAAAATTGAATTCCTAATTCATTAATTCCATTTTCAATAGATTGGGCTAATTGATGAGCAAAATCAGGATAGTCTACACTATCTGTACTAAAACAACCGTAATCTGTTACAGTATAACCTTTGTTTTTTAAATGTGATATTACGCTCTCTTTGTAGTCAAAACCTGCATGATCACATGCTATGCCTATATTTTTACTCATTTGATGGTAATGTTTATAAGGGTTAATAATTATATTAGTATATCATAAAGATTATTAACAAACAAAACTCATTTTTTGTTAATTACAGTTAAAAATTTTAATAAATTTTAGTTGACTTTTTAATATCTGTTTTGCTTTCATTTTTTTTAGCATTTCTACTAATTTTTACCTAAATTTTAATAGACAAAATGTTAAGATACTATTAACATAAAATATAATTTTTAAAGCTCTTTTTTTTCAAAATTAAATTGTTAGTTAAACTTTAATATTCTTAATAAATAATATTAATAAATATATAAGTTCTTTATTTTGTGGTGTTTATAATAAAATAAGAAGTTAATTAATTGTTAATATCCATTAATAACTAACATTAAATAGTTTTATTAAAAATAATTATCAACTTAATTAACAGCCTATATATAAATACATATTATTATTAAAATTAAAAATATTATATATTTATTATAACCATATCAATTTCTCTTTTTTCAATATCTACTTTTCTAATTTTTACTTTTAATGAATCACCTAAAGTAAGTGTTCTTTTGGTTTGACTTCCGTAAACACAATAATTTTTTTCGTCGTATATATAAAAATCTCCTGGTATGTTTTTTAGTCTTATTAATCCTTCGCAAGCTGTATTTTTAACTTCCACAAAAATTCCAAAATCAGTAACTCCTGATATTATTCCATCAAACGTATGACCTACAAATTGAGATATGTATTTGGTTTGCATATATTTTATAGAATCTCTTTCAGCTTTAGAAGCTATAATCTCCATTTCAGAAGAATGTTTACATAGTTGTTCTATTTTAGTTCTATTATAGCTTTTTCCACCACTTAAATAATGTTGTAGAAGTCGATGTACCATAACATCAGGATAACGTCTTATAGGTGAGGTAAAATGGGTGTAATGATTAAATCCTAATCCATAGTGTCCTATATTTTCTGTTGTATATACTGCTTTTGCCATAGTTCTTATTGACAAAGTTTCTATCATATTTGCTTCTTGACTTCCTTGAATATCTTTTAGTACTTTATTCATGGATTGAGCAATTGTCTTTTTATTTTCTGTTTGTAAATTATAACCAAACTTTTTTAAGAATACACTTAATACATCTAATTTATCAGGATCTGGACTATCATGAATTCTATAAACAAAAGTTAAAGATTGTTTTCCAATAAATTCAGCTACTTTTCTATTAGCTAAAAGCATAAATTCTTCTATTAATTTATGAGCATCTTTACTTTCTTTAAAATAAATAGAAATAGGATTACCCTCTTCATCAATTTTGAATTTTGTTTCTAATCTTTCAAATGAAATAGCACCATTTTTTATTCTTTTATTTCTTAATATTTTAGCTAGTGAATCCAGTTTTAAAAGTTCTTCAACATATTTACCTTTTTTGTTAATTATAATATCTTGAGCATCTTCATAGGTAAAACGGTGATTAGATAAAATGACTGTTCTTCCAAACCATTCATTATATACTTTAGCCCTTTCATCAAGTTCAAAAACAGCCGAAAAACATAATTTTTCTTCATGAGGTCTTAACGAACATAAATTGTTTGATAATATCTCTGGTAACATAGGAATTACTCTATCAACTAAATAAACAGAGGTTGCTCTTTCTTGTGCTTCTTTATCTATACTATCATTTTCATGGATGTAATGAGAAACATCTGCTATATGAATTCCAACCTCCCAATTTCCATTTTCTAGCTGTTGAATTGATAGAGCATCATCAAAGTCTTTAGCATCATAAGGATCAATAGTAAAAGTTGTAATATTTCTAAAATCACGTCTTTTTTTAATTTCATCAGATGTAATTTTTGAAGGAATATTTTTTGCAGCATTTTCTATATGCTTATCGAATTTATTATTGAAATTATATTCAGCTAAAATTGAATGAATTTCTGCTTGATGTTCTCCTGGATAACCTAATATTTCTTTTAATTCAGCCGTTGGATTAGTTTTTTTATCACCCCAGTCAACAACATTTACTACAACTAATTGTCCATTTTTAATAGTTTTAATTTCTTTGGCAGGTAGAAAAATATCGAAATGTATTTTTGGGTTTGAAAGAAGTACAAAAGCATGATTTGTAGCGAGTTCAACAACACCAACAAATTGTTCGGTATTATGTTCAATGACTTCAATAATTTCACCTTCTTTTTTACTCTTTTTAAAAGAAGGAAAAACAGAAACCTTTACTTTATCACCACTTACAACATTTGGAATATATTTTCTATGAATAAATATATCATCATCAAGAGTTGTACAATTTATATAAGCATTTCCTGCACTATTTATATCTATTATACCATCTACAATTGTAGATTTACTTTTTAATTTATACTTACCTCTAGAAACAGAAACAATTAAATCATGTTGTTCCATATCCTCAAGAACAATTTGAATTAAGCGTTTGGTATTTTCATCTCCTACACCTATTTGTTTTGAAAGCTGTTTGTAATTAAAAGCTTTTCTAGGGTTTTGACGAAGAATAGATGTGATAAGAGATTTTAATGTGGATTTTTCAATATTTCTTTTTTTCTTTTTTCTACCCATTCAACGAAAATATAAATTAAATGTGTTTACTTTGCTTAACATGAGAAGAGCTTTTCATTTTATATTGTTAATAGTATTTTTATCAGCTTGTGGATCACAATCTAAATCTACTTCAGTAGGTTGTGATACTGGTAAACAAGGCAAAAAAAATAAAACTAAACAAGGGTTGTTCAAAAAAGGAATATTACCTGCTAGTTCTAACCCTTAAAATTAAATCAGATGTTAAAAGGAAAAAGTATAGGAATATTATTTATTGTTTTAGGACTGATATTCTTATTGAATAATCTCAATTTAATAGAGGTTTCTTTAGCAGAACTCATTAGAGTGTATTGGCCTGTAATACTTATTTGGCTAGGTGTAGACAAGCTACTTAGGAAATCTATAAATGAGGATAAAAAAGATTAAAGTCTTTTTGATATTTTAACCTTATCATTGCTTTTACTTCTTCAGAAAAATCATTTTTTTTAGCTGCGCTCATATTAAGTTTTTGTAATTCTGACTCAATATTTAAATGTTTACAAACGGTATTAAAATCAGCGTTTAAATTTTCCATTTTTCCAACAAAGTCCATTACAATATTATCGTTTTCATCACAAACAAAAGTATATTGAGGTTTGAAATGAACCCAATTCATAATTTCTTCTTTTTCCAAACCTTTTAAAACAAATTCATCAAAACTTGCAAATTCTTGTAAGTATGAATTAGAAAATTCTAAGTCTAGATTATTGATACCACCTTCCTTTAAAAATGTATATGCAGAAAAGAGTCTATCATAAGGATTTCTTACAAAACAAAACTTATACAAAGAATTAAAAACGTTTTCTCCATAATGTGATTTGTAAAAATTGACACTCCGATGACCCCATTTTACATCTCCAAATAGAGCGTTTGAAATAGAAATTCCAGCGGTTTTAGGGATATGAAAAAAAACACATTTTTTCTCTAAAAAAATAGATAAAATAGGGTTAGTTTCTTTTTTCTCAACACCTAAAAAGACTTTTATTTTATTGTAAAAAGAACTCACTATTTAACGTTTAAAATTTATAGTATTCAAAATTTGAGGAAGATCTTTTTTAGAAAAAAATAGAAACCATAAAAAGATAAACACCGCATAAATTATTACTAATACACTTCCCAAAAACAAAGGACTAGGATTTAAACTTATTCCTTCAATAATAAAATAACTAGGAATACATAAACCGCAAAATAAGATTATAAGCTTGATATATTCCGTATGAAAGAGATGTATATTTAAGTGTTTGTTCAAAACATAAGTACAAGCAATATTTTGTAATAAAATATTAAAAATATAAACTACACCTAAACCAACTAAACCCCACTTGCTTATTAACGCAAAGTATAATAAAAATGAAATTAATGAAGTGATTATTGAAATATCTCTCATAGGTTTTTCTAAACCTGTCATTTGAAGCATTAAACCTACAGACCCCATAGAAACATTAATAAGCTGACCAATTACTATTAATGATAATAAAACACTACCCTGAATAAAATCATTACCAAACAAGGACATAATAGGTTTAGAAAAAAGAAAAATAAAAACCATTAAAGGAAAACTTAATAAGAAAATATACCTTCCATTTAATTGAAAGTAATGTTCTAAATCCTTTAGCTTGTTTTGTGAGTGAAGTTGAGATATAATAGGGGAAAAAATAGAATTTACAGAAGTTAGTACTAATGGCATAAAAGCAGCAATAGTCAAAGTTACCGAATATATACCCAACTCAAAGGTGCTCAAAAAATAAACCAATACAATTTTATCTCCGTGTCTTCCTAGAGCTAAAACACTATTAGTTATAAGAAGATTTAGACTATATTTTTTTTCTTCTTTATTAAAATTAGTTCTTTTAAAATCCGAAAGACGAGGTAATAATCTTTTAATCAGAATTATTAGAAAAATAAAAGCTAGTACCGAGCCAAAAACTTCAGCAATAATATAACCCTCTAATTGCCAACCCCAATTAAAAAATAGAACAACCAAACCAATTTTAAAAGGTAACCTAAGAAAAGTGTTAATTATAGTACTTTTTTTCACCTCTTGAAGACCACGAATAGTTTGTTCTGCTAAAATCAAAAAACTATTTACAAACATCATAAACCCAAACAAAGGAACATACTCCTTAAGTTTGGGAGTTTTTAATACGTTATCAGCAACAATTTCTGGAAAAAAATAAAATAAAAAAGAAATAGGCAGAACAACACACAGATTTATTATTGAAGTATTAGTAAGGTAGGAAATAAGGTTGTTATAGTTTTGAGTAGCTTTGTACTTTGAAATGAAACGAATAAGCCCATTGCCATATCCAAAACTTAAAAATATTCCTAATACACCAATCGTTGTTATACCTAGACTATATATTCCTAAAGCATCAGCACCTAAAATTCTAGACAAGTATACTTTAAAGAAAAAACCAACTATTACAGAAATAACAGTACCAAAAAAATATACCGCAGACTGACCAACAATTTTTTTAACTAAGGACATTCACCATATCTTGATATGTAAAAATAAGATAAAAATTTTCTATCAGAGCTGCTAAATATATAATTTAAAGAACACAACTAACTAAACAAACCAAACCATGACATCAATAGAGGACGCTAAAGCCCTGATAAGAAAACACACTCTTTCACTTAAAGAAAGTAAACAACACATTAAAGACTCTCTTGGTTTTGTTTTATCACAAGATGTTTATAGCCCAATAAACCTACCCTCATTTCACCAATCAGCTATGGATGGCTATGCAATAAGTTTTTCATCACCGACAACAAAATTTAAAGTCATAGCTGAAGTTAAAACAGGCGACGTTCAAGCTTTAACATTAAAAAAAGGAGAGTGTACTAGAATTTTCACAGGAGCAATGATACCACAAGGTACAACAGCAGTTGTCATGCAAGAAAAAGTTGTAGCCAATGGAAACGAGATAAATCTACAAGAACTACCAATAAAAGGGTCTAATATTAGACCAATAGGAGAGCAAATCAAAAAAAATCAGATTGCCCTAAACAAAGGAACGCTATTAAATCCTGCAGGAATAGGATTTCTAACAGCTTTAGGAATTACCGACATAAATGTTTATCAAAAACCAAGTATTAGTATAGTTGTAACGGGTAACGAACTAAGCCGGTCAAATGAAAAGCTAGAGCCAGGAAAAATATATGAAAGCAATTCTCAAATGTTGGCATCCGCACTAAACGCTAGCGGATACACCTCAAACAATATAGTTTGGGTCAAAGACGATTTAAATAACACTATTCAAGAACTAGAATTAGCATCAAAAACATCAGATGTTGTAATTGTTAGCGGAGGAATATCGGTTGGTGACTACGATTATGTAGAACAAGCACTTCTAAACATAGGCGTAAAAGAAGTGTTTTATAAGGTAAACCAAAAACCAGGCAAACCTATGTTTTTTGGACACAACGAAACCACCTTGTTTTTTGGTCTTCCCGGCAATCCATCAGCATCCTTAATATGTTTTTATCATTATGTTCTTTTATCATTGAAAATGATGAGCGGGTTTAAGGATGTAGAACTCGAAAAAAGAGAACTAATCTCTCAAAATAACTTTGTTAAAAAAGGCTCTAGGCCACAATTTTTAAAAGCAAAAATAAACCAGTCACAAGCGCAACTATTAGAAGGACAAAGCTCAGCAATGCTTCACACGTTTGCACAAGCAAATGCTCTGGTGTACCTCCCTGAACCTCAACAAAATGTAGTTGTTGGTGACAAAATAACAGCCTACATACTACCATAAATCTAGCTTTAATTATGATGTAAATCATAGTTTGCCTATTTGAAGAAACATACTTTTGAACGTTATATTCTACTCAATATAACGCTAATGAAAAATAAACTAACAATTAAAAGTAGACTGTGGATTATTTCCCAAGAAGAAACGTTTTTGGGAGAGGGTCGTGTAGCTTTATTACTTGCTATTTCTGAGTTAGGCTCAATAAGTAAGGCGGCAAAATCTATGAACATGTCTTATTTAAAGGCTTGGAAATTAGTTGAGTCCATGAACAAAGCTTCGTCACAACCATTAGTAGAGCGTTCTACTGGCGGGAAACAGGGCGGAGGAACAACCCTTACAAAACAAGGACAAAAAGTAATTCAATTATTTAAAAACCTTACAAAAGACCACGACCAATATTTAAATCAAAAACTAGAAAAACACCTCAGAGAGTTTTAATTATGTGCCCAGACAACTTCTTTTACATACTACTGCCTTTAGTAGCGTTTTTATACGCTTCAGTTGGACACGGAGGGGCAAGCGGATACCTTGCTCTTATGGCAATTTTTGGTTTTTCAATAAGCCAAATGAGGCCAACAGTATTAATTCTAAACCTTTTTGTGGCTGGAGTTTCTTTTTACAACTATCATCGAGCAAACCACTTTAAGTGGAGTTTGTTTTACCCTTTTGCCATAACATCCATACCATTTGCATTTTTAGGAGGCACGATAAGTTTAAACATTTCAATATACAAACAGCTATTAGCTGTTTTGTTGATACTCTCAGTCTTAAGATTATTGGGGCTCTTAGGAGCAGAGGAAAAAAACACAAAAAACATAAAGCTATGGCAAGGGTTATTAATTGGGGCTTTAATAGGGCTGTTTTCAGGGATGATAGGAATAGGGGGCGGAATAATATTAAGTCCAGTAATACTATTATTCGGATGGGGAAAAATAAAACATACCGCCGCTGTTTCAGCCTTATTTATTTGGGTGAATTCAGCAGCAGCGCTTTTAGGAAATTTTAGTGGCGGACAATTTAGTATTGATGAAAAAACGCCTATTTTTTTATTTCTTACTGTTGCCGGTGGTTTTTTTGGGGGTTATTTTGGAAGTAAAAAATTTAGTAATAAAAAACTAAACTACTTGTTAGCCTTTGTTTTGGTTATAGCAAGCACAAAACTATTATTAACATGACTCAAGAGCAAGAACTAACAGCTTATGTATTGGCTGGGGGGAAAAGCAGCAGAATGGGACAAGACAAAGGCTTATTGTTTTTAAACGGCACACCTATGGTAAAGTATGTGTTAAACGCATTAAAGAACCATGCCCAATCAATTGTCATACTAGCAAACAACGATAGCTACAATCATTTTGGACACCCAGTTTTTAAAGACGAAGTAAAAAATAGCGGACCACTTTCTGGTTTATGCAAAGGCTTGTCAATTTCTAAAACAGACTGGAACATATTTCTTAGTTGTGATAATCCACACATACACTCAGATTTTATTTCTTTTTTGATTAGCAAAAAAGAGGGGTATCAGGCTGTTGTGCCTTATTACAAAAACAAAAGCTATCCACTAACTGCGGTTTATCACACCTCTTGTTTTGAGGTTTTTAACAACCAATTAAAAAACAAAAAACTAAAGGTAAAAGAAGCATTATCACTGATAAAGGTCAAGCTAATAGACGTACACAATGATTACCCTCTTTTTAATGAAAAATTATTAACAAACATAAACACCCCAGAAGATTTTGAAAAACATAAGAATTACTGTTAAATACTTTGGCTCTATTGTAGACGCAACTAATTGCGATTTTGAAGAGTTTGAGGTCAACAACACAAGTACTGTGGAGCACCTAAACAAACTTATTTTATCAAAATATAAGCCACTAAAAGACGCTGTTTATACTTTGGTATGCAACAAAAAAATAATACAAGCCAATCAATCTCTAAAAGCCAAAGACGAAATAGCACTATTACCCCCTTTCGCTGGAGGATAAAAAAAACGATGATTTCAGAAAAAGAACACATACGCTACGGCCGCCACCTTCTACTAAAGGAGGTTGGAGCTCAGGGTCAGCAAAAACTAAAACAAGCCAGCGTTTTAGTGGTGGGAGCTGGGGGGCTGGGTTGTCCGGCACTTCAATACCTCGTCGCAGCAGGCGTTGGCACAATAGGAATAGCTGATTTTGACAAGATTGAAGAAAGTAACTTACAACGCCAAATACTATTTAACACAGCATCAATAGGAAAAAATAAAGCGACGACAGCTAAAAACGTCTTATCAAAAAACAACCCCTTAATAACAATTAACGCCCACCCAGAAGGATTGCTTCAATCAAACGCTTTAGAGCTTTTTGCAAAGTACGACATAATATTAGATGCCACAGACAATTACGACAGTCGTTACCTAATAAATGACGCCGCATTAATAACTAATAAAAGCGTGGTTTATGCCTCAATATATAAATTTGAAGGTCAGCTTTCGGTTTTTAATTATAAAAACGGCCCCACCTATAGGTGTTTATTTCCACAACCCCCCAACCATTATAAGAGTTGTTCAGAAGAAGGGGTTTTAGGTGTTTTGGCAGGAATAGTAGGCACTCTACAAGCAAATGAAACAATTAAAATTATTTTAGGAATAGGGCGGGTTCTTAGTGGTAAGCTAACCATAATAAACGCCTTAGACAACCAAACACAGACTATACATTTTGATAAGATTCACCAAAAAACCCCATCAGTAGAGGAGTTTTATAACAACGAATACAAACAGAGATGCACAACAACACTCAGAGAGATAAGTGCAAACGAAGTTATGGAGCATATTATCTCAGGAAAAAAAATACAAACTATTGACTTAAGAGAACCAAATGAACTACCAAAACCACCTTTACTAGAGCGTTATAGCACATTGCCGTCAGAAGCCCAAAAAGACGTGCTAACAATAGTGTATTGTCAGTCTGGTGTTCGGAGCGGTCAATTTGTTGAAAAAAATAAGCACACGCCCTCTTTTTTAAGTTTGAAAGGAGGAATAAATGAGTGGATAAAACAATTTCCAAACACCACAACAAAGCAACATGAAAAATAAAATCAAAAACACATTTGTAGACGGAGCCATACAATCAGACTTTATAGCAGATTCTATTCGAAAACACCAACACAAAACCTCGATTGGAGCTCATCAAATATTTTTGGGTCAAGTTAGAGAAGACCTTATAGAAGGAAAAAAAGTTAAGGCTATAGAATACTCTGCTTATGAGCCCATGGCCAATGAGGTTTTTAAAAACATTAGAGAAGCTGCTTTTGAACGCTTTGATCTAACTTGTCTCCACATCTATCACAGTTTAAATACAGTTAAGGTTGGCGAGCTTTGTTTGTTTGTTTTTGTTTCTTCTCCACACCGCAAAGACTGCTTTAACGCCATTCAATATTTGGTGGAAGAAATAAAAGAAAAAGCCCCCATATTCGGCAAAGAAATTTTGGAGGACGATAATTATCAATGGAAAACCAACACATAATATATGATTGACATCACCCACAAAAACACCACTCTGCGATATGCCCACGCTCAAGCAATACTAAAGGTAAGCAAACCAGAAACCATAGACGCCATTAAACAAAACAAGGTGCCTAAAGGAAATGTGTTAGAAATCGCTAGAGCAGCGGGTTTATTGGCGGTAAAAAAAACAGCAGAACTTATTCCAGACTGTCACCCTTTACCAATAGAATATACCCATATTTCATATCAATTGGGCGCTACGCAAATAAACATAGACCTAGAGGTCAAAACAACCTATAAAACAGGAGTTGAGGTTGAAGCCATGCACGGGGCCTCTTTAGTAGCACTCACCCTATACGATATGTTAAAACCTATCGACAAAGGGATAGAGATTTGCAACATTAGACTAAAGGAAAAGCGAGGAGGAAAATCAGACTTTAAGGACGGTTTTAAAACTAACCCAACAGCACACGTTATAGTTTGTTCCGATAGCGTTTCAGTTGGAAAAAAGAAAGATAAAGCAGGAAAGACTGTTGTTCAAAAACTTCAAGAAAATGGCGTTCGAACCACAAACTATAAAATTATTCCTGATGAGGTTGAACAAATCCAAAGCGTCTTTAAAAAAAGCACTAATGAGGAGGTAGATTTGCTCATTTTTGTTGGTGGAACAGGTCTATCACCCAGGGATGTTACTCCAGAGGCAATTCGACCTTTTCTTGAAAGAGAGATTCCTGGCATTATGGAGGCAGCTAGAAGTTATGGACAAAATCGAACACCCTACGCCATACTTTCTAGGGGTCTTGCTGGAGTTACCAATAACACCTTAGTTTTAACACTGCCTGGGTCTACTAATGGGGCCAGCCAAAGTGTGGACGCTTTGTTTCCGTCATTATTGCATATTCTAAGAATTTTCAAAGGGGCTCGACACGACTAGAAAAATGTTTAAATACAACAGCCACCACAAGATAATAACGGTTATAATTTTACTCATTTGGTCGATACTACATTTTTCTACAAAGGAAAAAGAACCAACCTACAACAGTGGTCAAGCTAGAAGTACTGGAGGGGTACAAGATGGAAAAAACCACGGGCACTGGGTATGGTATTATCATAATGGAGCAAAGAAGATGGAGGGAGAATTCAATAAAGGAAAAAGAATCGGAGTATGGATAACTTACGATATTAACGGAAGAAAATTAACACAAGCACAATATGTAAACGACCAGCTTGACGGCGAGTTTATACGATGGATAAGTCTTGAAAAAACACAACACCAATTTTATAAAAACGACCAACTAATACATTTAGATAAATAAGAGGTTGTTTAGGTAAAATCATATTCCCCCTTATTTTTAATAGTTAAGCTCCGATATCAATTAAACGATACAATGGTTTTTTTATCAACGTTATGACTAAAAATTAAAATGAATAAAAGAGGATTGATAGACTTTTTTAGAGCAACCTGTATTGGTTGGGGAATCCTCAACCTATTCTTTCTTTTTATTATCATTTTGATTATGTGGATTGAAGGTATAAAAGGCTATTATTTCCTTATTCACATAATCCTATTGACCTTCGTCTATCTACTTGTGATGATTAAGATAATTAGAGACATAAAACTTGAGATTAAATCAATTTGGAAGCTAATTACTATCGGTTTCCTAATCTTTGTTTCTTATCAGAACTATGACTTTGCTCAGATAGTAATAAATAATAATGGTCGATACCCCTGTAGCTTAGGTGCTAGTTGCCCCTAATAAATAAAGACACTTACAACAATAACTATAAAACAGCTATGCTTAGCTATGATGAAATGTTTTAGCTAAATTTGATAACCAAAATACTTAAACACTAAAGTTGGGAGATAAAATAAATAACCAACAATTGAAACGGCTTTAACCTTAAAAACATACGAGAATGACGACATTCTCAAATTAAACCTTTCAAATTTTACCCATCCCCCAACATTTAGTGTTTTTAACTGCTAAAGCCTTTATTTTGGTAATTCGAATTTTGTTTCCCAAACAGTTTTATCCGACACCTTTTCTAACTTTATAAGTAAGAAAACCACATCATCTTCTTTTACAACAGAACGATCAATAATTACACTTTTTTCAGATTCGTCATTAGCATTTATGACATCACTAAGACGAGGCAAAAAAGGGTAGTTAATGCTTATTTTTTCGTCTTCTGTATGCACAAGCTTTAAGCCTTCTTCAAACAGAATTTCTTCGAATTTCTCACCAATCATTTCATCATTAAGTTCTTTTTCAGCCCCCTCGCTTAAGCCGTTTAGCCAAACATAAAAAGCTTGTGTTGCTGTACGCTTTAAGTCGGGACGAATATACTCGGGAAAAGGACTTCGAATCTGCAAATCTTCATTATTAAACCAAAAACTAAGTGTTTGTTCCACTAGCTGACCATCCACCATATCTTTAGAGATTAATTCCTTTTTCATAACAACATTAATTTTTAACAAAACTAAGCTTCAAGCATGACCGTAAAAATGAGTTAAATCATACTTTTAAACATGATTTATGTCATTTTTTTCAATAAAATCAGGTAATAGGTTTGTAAACATAACTTTTAAAACACACAAAGATGAAAGCGAACACAACCAACACTAAAAGACACCTAACTAAACACCTAACAGTTTTATTCCTTTTGTTATTTTCCGTAGACTCTCTAGCCCAATTTACAATGTCAGGCGAGATAAGGCCTAGAGGAGAGTATAGACATGGTTACAAAACAATCGCTTCTCCAAACCATGATCCAGCGGCTTTTGTTGACCAAAGGTCAAGGTTAAATATGAGTTTTTTGTCTGCTGAATACAAAGTAAAGTTTAGTTTACAAGATGTTCGCGTGTGGGGAAGCCAACCCCAATTAGTGTCAAGCGATGGGCTAACCTCACTACACGAAGGTTGGGGAGAGGTATTCTTAAAACCTAATTACTCGCTAAAAGTTGGTCGTCAAGAAATAATTTATGATGATCATCGAATTTTTGGTAGTGTTGATTGGACACAACAAGCAAGAAGCCACGACGCAGCAATTTTGAAATTTAAAAACAACAATTATAACCTTCATTTTGGAGCTGCTTACAACCAAGACAAAGCAGGGTTGAGCGGCCAGTTGGCTAGTAATGGTACATATAAGACTTTCCAATACGCTTGGTATAACCACGAGGCCTCAAATTTCAAACTAAGTGCACTTATTTTAAACAACGGAAAACAAGTGTTTTTAACTGACTCTCAAGGAAACATCACCGGTGGGAGAAATAACTACAGTCAAACAATGGGTGGAAGACTGTCATTTAACACTTCAGACGCACTAATTCATATAGCAGGATATATACAGAGAGGGGAAGAAGCTGATGTTGTTGACACAGAAATACAAGCGTATAACTTCAAGATAGACGGAACACTTCCATTGAGCGATAACTTCAAGGCTACCGCAGGCTTAGAAATGCTATCGGGAAATAGTGAGTTAACAACAAATGATAAGAACCACGCCTTTAATCCTTTTTATGGCACAAATCACAAGTTTAACGGACACATGGATTATTTTTTCGTAGGAAACCACATTAATAGTGTTGGTTTGAACGACTACTTCCTAACAGGAGTTTATAAAAAAAATGCCTACACCTTTGTAGCCAGCCTACACTATTTCCACTCCAATGCTAGTGTGAAAGACGATGCTGAATTTGCAAGAACAGGAAGAACAACAGAAGCCGACAAACACCTTGGAACAGAGTTGGATATGAGTTTAGCATATAGCGTGTCTAAAGATGTCAGTATAAAAGCGGGTTATTCATTTCTTGAACCAACCGAAACACTAGGCTATCTAAAAGGTGGCGACATCAACGAACGCAACGAATGGGGCTGGTTAATGATTGTATTTAAACCCAACTTCATCAAGGGATAATCGAAACTAAAAACGCAAACAAATTATATTATGGAAAAGTTTAAGATTTTTGACTTCAGCCAAGAAAAAATTAAAACGATGCACTTTACATGGATTGCTTTTTTCTTGACATTTTTCGTCTGGTTCAACATGGCTCCTTTAGCAACAACAATGCTTGCAACCATAGATTGGCTAACCAAAGACCACATTAAGATTTTAGCTATCTGCAATGTGGCTCTTACTATACCCGCAAGGATTGTTGTTGGGTCCCTAATAGATAAGTATGGACCAAAACGTGTTTTCTCAGGCCTAATGATTATTACATCAATTCCTGTTTTCTTTTTTGCTTTTGGCGACACCTTTATGCAACTTTTGGTTTCTAGATTATTGTTAGGAACTATCGGTGCAGGCTTTGTTATTGGTATTAAGATGATGGCAATATGGTTTCCAAAACATATGATTGGACGAGCCGAAGGGTTTTATGCGGGCTGGGGAAACTTTGGCTCTGCTTTTGCGGCTATGACACTACCTTGGTTAGCCATTACTGTTTTTCAAGACTGGCTAGGCTTTGCTGAAGACGGTTGGAGATACGCCTTATTATTAAACGGCTTAGTGTGTTTATTATATGGTATTGCCTACCCTTTTTTAGTAGAAGACTGTCCCCCCGATAAAGAAATTAAATTCGCGCCCAAAGCAGAACCCATGAGAGTTACTTCTTATGGCGACCTTATACAATATATAGTTTGGTCTTTTCCTTTAATAGGAGCTATGGGTTTTTTAGCTTGGCGCGTGGGTAAAGTATCTATAAACGGACAGCCATTTTTACCAGAAACGATGCTTAATATAATTTATGGGTTGTTGGCATTAATATACGTTGCCCACGTTATTAAAATACTTCAAACAAACTTACCCGACTTAAAAGCAGGAATTCCAGAAAATAAAAAATACCCATGGAGCAGCGTTGCAGCTTTAAACAGCACTTATTTTGCAAACTTTGGAGCTGAGTTGGCGGTGGTATCTATGTTGCCAATGTTTTTTGAGAACGTATTTAAAAACCTTACCGACTCAAGCGGAAACATGATAATGACAGCTACTCTTGCTGGATTGGTTGCCGCCTCTTTTGCTTTTGTTAATCTTTTTGCTAGACCTTTAGGTGGGTATTTGTCTGATAAAATGGCTAATAGAAAAAAAACAATGCTTGTTTATATGATTGGAATAGCAATAGGATTTTTCTGTATGGGGCTTATTGCAAAATACGGGCCTGTTATCGATGGTGTTCAAACGATAGTTCCTATGTTCGACGGAATGTGGTGGTTTGTGATTGCTATTATCATTACCATTGCCTGTTCTATTTTCGTTCAAGGAGCCGAGGGAGCTACCTTTGCTATCATACCAATGATTAAGAGGGGTATGACAGGACAAATTGCAGGCATGTCAGGAGCATACGGAAACGTTGGAGCTGTTGTCTATCTAGTCATTTATTCTATGGTAGATGACAAAACCTTCTTTTACATTATTGCAGGAGGGGCAGCCTTAAGCTTTTTATACTGCCTGCTATTCTTAAAAGCACCAGAAAAAAATTACCAAGACGAATACTAACAAATAAAAACAAATCAAATGTCAGTAAACATAAAAGATTGGAATGTAGAAGACGAAAGTTTTTGGAACTCTAAAGGAAAAGAAATAGCAAACAAAAACCTATGGCGTTCTATTCCTGCTCTACTTCTAGCATTTTCTATTTGGATTATGTGGGGGGTGTTGATTAAGTATATGAAAGAGTTTGGCTTTAATTTTGGTTTAACAGACGGGCTTGTTCCTGGCTCAGACCAATTTATTAATAAACTCAAAGAGATTAACAACTTGTATTATACCTTACCCGCAATTGCTGGTTTGGCGGGAGCCACATTACGGCTTCCAAACTCTTTTCTTATCTCTTTAGGAGGGGGTAGAAATGTTATTTTTATTACAACAGGACTTTTATTGATTCCTGCTATCGGTACCGGTATGGCATTAAGCGACATCAATACGCCATATATGTTTTTTGCTGTAATGGCACTACTCTCAGGTTTTGGCGGCGGTAATTTTGCTTCTTCGATGAGTAATATTAGCTTCTTTTTCCCAAAGAAAGTACAAGGCTACGCCCTAGGAATGAATGCTGGATTAGGAAACTTAGGGGTTGGTGTTATGCAAAAATTAATACCATTAGTGGTTACGGTTTCGTTGTTTGGAGGAACCGCAGGGTCGATAGCCACGGCCAAAGGCGCTCCATTTGAGGGCTTACAAAACGCTGCTTGGGTATGGGTGCCTTTAATAGCGTTAGCCACCCTTGGAGCATTTTTTGGAATGAATAATGTTTCTACAGGAACACCAAGCCTTCCCAACACACTAAAAGGAGTGTCCAAAACACTTTATATGGTTGTTTTGGGGATAACCGCTGCGGCTATTGGGGCATTCATGCTAATAGGGTTGCCTTGGGCAGATTGGGGCTTAAAAAACACCTCTATGTGGATTGTTTTACCAATAGTTGTTGTTGTTGCAGTACTATTAATGAAACACGCCACACCAACAGAGATTAAGGGAAACCTCAAAAAACAATTTTCTATATTAGGTGACAAACATAACTGGATAATGACCATCATTTACACCATGACCTTTGGTTCATTCATTGGTTATTCTATGGTGTTTCCAAAACTAGCACAAGACATATTTGTTTATTCTAACCCTCAAGACCCCAGCTGGGCTAACCCCAACGCACCAAATATTATGTTATGGGCTTTTTTAGGGCCAGTAATTGGGGCCTTAATCAGACCTCTAGGAGGAATATTATCAGACAAAGTAAACAGTGGGGCAAAAGTTACAATGTGGAGTACGATATTTCAAATTATTGCAGCTCTAACGGTAGCATATTATGTAGTCGAAGCAAAAGGAACAGAAACACCAGAAACATATTGGTGGCCATTCTTCATTGCTTTTATGGTTTTATTTTTAACTACAGGAATAGGCAATGGCTCTACCTTTAGGAGTATCCCTTACATATTTAGCAAAGAAAAAGCGGGACCTGTTTTGGGTTGGACCTCAGCTATTGCCGCCTATGGCGCCTTTATAATTCCTAAAGTTTTTGGTCAGCAAGTAAAAGCAGGACACGCAGAATACGCCCTATATGGCTTTGCGGTTTATTACCTAATTTGCCTTATCCTAAACTGGTGGTATTATCAAGGTCCAAAAAGAGAGTTTGATAATCCATAAATATGATTTAGGTCATATTATTATCACAAGCATAATCCGTTATTTACATTAAAATACAACGCTGATTAGCTTATGAGAATAATAGATAAAAAAACAGGCAAAAGAATAGTTGGTTCTAATCAAAAAGAAATCAACAAATCACTAAACAAACTAGACCCTATACAAAGAAACGCCTTGAAGGGCGATGAGTTAGAAGAACACTCTCCTATGGATCCTCCAACAGCTTATGATTCAACCTATACTGTAGAGGGTGTTAAATACGAAGACATGAACCCTCTTTTGCAAGGGTTTGTCGATGACCATAAGTTGGCCATTGAAAAACTACAAACCTTCGAACAATCTTTAATTAGCTTTAAGGAGAACAACTACATTCTAACCAAAGAAATAAATGACTCTTTTAGCTCTTTTTTTCAGTTTTATGATGAAAGCATTTCAGACCATAATATTAGAGAAGAAAAACAACTTTTTCCATTACTACATCAAAGACTAATTGAATCAGGAGAAAAAAGCGAGGGAGACCAGCCACAGACAGCTATAGACATGATGGAGGACGACCACGTAAAACTAATTCAACTTAGTGTTTTGACATTTAACATATTGGGCTTAGCGACCAGGCTTCCAGACAACCACTCAAAAGCATTAGCTTTTGATGTTGCTTTTAACAACGGGATGGAATTTGTGGAACTTTTAAGACTCCATATATACAGAGAGGACAATATTTTATTTCCATTAGCCCATCAATTAATTACGCCAAAAGAATTTACCGAGATAACAAAGCGATGAACAAACAAACTTGTTTAACAGATCGGTATGGTAGGGTTCATAATTATTTAAGAATATCACTTACAGAAAGATGTAACCTAAGGTGTTTCTATTGTATGCCTGAAGAAGGAATTCCTATTAGAGAGAAGTCCTGTTTTATGACCCAAGAAGAATTGCTTGTAATAGCAAGAACCTTTGTTGAATTAGGAGTAAATAAAATTAGGCTTACAGGAGGAGAGCCCCTAATTAGAAAAGATGCTCATCAGATAATTCTTCAGTTAGCAAAATTAGATGTAGAACTTGCCATCACAACTAACGGTGTGTTAGTAGATCAATTCATAAAAACATTTAATGCTGCCGGAATAAGGGCGGTAAACGTCAGTTTAGACTCTCTTGTTGAGGTCAAACAAAATAAAATTAGCAGAAGAAATTATTTTAAAAGAGTGTTTGACAACATTTGTCTTTTGGTTGATGAGGGCTTTTATGTAAAAATAAATGTGGTGCTTATAAAAGGGGTTAACGATGATGAAATAATAGATTTCATTGAGTTAAGTAAAGATAAAAATGTTCACATACGATTTATAGAATTTATGCCTTTTGATGGCAATAAATGGGATTGGTCCAAAGGGGTTGGGTATAAAGAAATAATGGACGTAGTACAAGGCCATTATAGTAAATCTAACATTGAAAAAGAGCAAGCCAACACTAACGATACCGCAATTTCTTACGCCATAAAGAGCTATAAAGGAACGTTTGGAATAATTAGTTCAGTAACCCAACCCTTTTGTAGTGGGTGCAACAGAATAAGGCTGACTGCAGATGGTAAAATCAAAAACTGTTTATTTTCTAATTCTGAAACAGATTTGTTATATGCCTTAAGAAACAACACAACCAGCATTTATGAGTTGATAAAAAATAATTTACAATCTAAGAAAGCAGAACGAGGCGGAATGAAATTATTCAACACAATATCAGACCCCTCTGAAATAACACCAAACAGAAGTATGATTAGCATAGGAGGTTGAGTATAGCCACCATTAAAGACTGTTTAATATTTGTAATTTTGTAATAGAAAAATTTAACGTCCCTTAAAATGACAAAGCCAAATAATATAATTGAAACACCACATTGTACTGAATGCGACTCAAGGTGTGACAACCAATTGTTCAACACCTTGTCAGTATTAGAACTAGACAAGACAAGCAAAGAAAAAGGGGGGTGTTGCTATAAAAAAGGGCAACATATTTTTACCGAAGGCACTCGTGGTCACGGTTTGTATTGTGTTTATAAAGGAAAGGTAAAAATTCATAAACTTGGTGTTGAAGCCAAAGAGCAAATCGTTCGTTTTGCCAAAGAAGGAGACGTTATTGGTTATCGCTCATTGTTAAGCAATGAGCCATACTATGCAACCGCATCAGCTCTTGAAGACTCGATACTTTGTTATATTTCAAAAAAGACATTTTTAGAAATGCTAGAAAACAACAAAAACCTTTCTTATAATGTTATTCAAATGCTAACACAAAACCTAAAAGAGTCGGAGAAAAAAATAATCAACCTAAAACAAAAGCCTGTTATTCAAAGGGTTAGCGAATCGTTATTAATTCTAAAAGAAAAGTTTGGTCTTACTGAAGACGGCTACCTTACTGTAAAACTTAGTAGACGAGAAATTGGAGACCTATCGGGAGTAACAACAGAAACAACCATACGAACACTATCAGAGCTCAACAAAAAAGGCATCATACACCTAAAAGGTAAATCCATAGGCTTGGTAAATATGAGCCGTCTTGTCGAGACCGCAAACATTTACGATTAATTTTCTGGTTTTCTTCCGTAGAAGTAGTCTGTAGATTTACGGATTTTATCTTTATTCCAATTCCAAATGACCAATTGGTATTTTCTCCATATATAGTCTATTGGTGCAACCAAAAAGTGCACAAATCGAGTAAAAGGAATTATAGCCACAATAAAGAAAGCCGAAAAGATGTGAATTTGTATTATCCACGGCATCTCGCTTACAGCACTAATTTCAGGATTAAATGCAAAAATAGACCTTAGATAAGGTGTTAAAACACCAGCAAACCACGACGATCCCCAACGCTCAAAATAAGCTATACCAAGACCAGAAACAAATTGAACTATTAACACGGTATATACTAACATATCCATTTTGTTTGTCGAGACAACAATCATTTTGCTTTCCAATCGACGCTTGATGAGTAGAATTAAGCCAATTAGTGCTGATAAACCAAATACAAAAGACGATATTTCTAATATAATTAAACGCACCGGCTCTCCATTCCAAGCCAATAAGGCTTTTGGAAATAGAAATGCGATGAGGTGTCCAAAAAACAAGACCATTAAACCCCAGTGGAACGGCTGACTACCCCAAAACAATTTTTTTCTCTCTAAAAACTGTGAAGATAACGAAGAAACTTGAAAACCTCTTTTCTTGTATCGATAAATTGATCCTATTATGAAAATAACAACGGTTATATATGGAAATATAGAAAAGAGAAAATAGTCTAACATGCCAACATTATTTTCTAATCCTTCTTTGATTAAAAACACAATAAATGAAGCGGCGATTAACATACTTAAAAGTACATTGACATAGTTGTTGGCTTTGGGTTTAATCCTCATGCGTTTTTCCTCAACAACAGGCCAAATTTTATAAACAACAAATAGGGTAAGCCCCAAAATAATAACCGCAAGTCCAATAAGAGAATAATTAATTGTTTTTTCAAAAATAAGCGAATCTAATAACATCATTTTTTCGTAGTTTTAGTTGTTGTAAATGAGCAGCCACCGCCACATAAATTAGCAAGACCAACAGGCGTTGCCGAGTAGGCGGGGATTTCAGAATCATTGTTAAAATCTGTTTTTAACACCATCAATAGTGCTTGTAAAGCGTTTTGATAAATATTACCATCAGAAATATTTTCCATAATGATGGCTTTTTGTTTTTTCTTCATAACCTTATTCTTTAAGGCCATTCTTCCAGTCTCAAATTCTTCTAGCATTTTTTCTACCGCAGGAATAAGTGCGATTTGAACCAATTCGTCCACAAAAGTTTTGTCTTCAGAAACAGCGATAAGATGTAAAACGTGAGGCAAGTTGTCTGCTAATTCCTCTCCACAGTCGTGTTTAAGTTTTAACTGTTCATTTTTCATATTAACCAAAAACTCTCCTCTAGAGTAATCTTCACCAAATAAAACATAGCCGATATCTAAATAGCAAATGGCTTGAATATGAAATGTAAAACCAAAAACCTCTTCAATTTCGAACAAATCTTTACCTTCTACATAGCTCAAAAATCGCTTAAACGAAGAGCCCGCCTCTGGGTAGTAACGATTTAAAAAAGCCGAACACTTCTTGACGTTTTCAACATAGCCCTTTTTGGGGTACTTGAATATTTCTGCTAATGTTAAATATTGCTCTTTCATTATAATCCTCTAGCAGGTCTTTCTTTAAATCCAAATCCATTTTCTCCTTTAAACTCAGCTGTAGCCTCAAGCATTTCAATAGACTCCTCTCTATGAGCGGGCGGAATAACGAAACGCTCCTCAAAGGTGGCAAGCGATGTTAGCCTATAGATAGCGTTTGCGGAATCTCCATTAATTTTTGCTTTTGCCATCAAATCCTTGACCTCATCTTGAGGTAAATCTCCGACTGTTTCTGCTCTACGATGAACCTTAACAGCCATCATTTTGTCGTATACTTTTCTTACAATATCGGTATCTCCCGCAGAAAATAAGGAGGCGATATACTTCATTGGCAATCGATTTTCGTCAATACTTGGAAACAAAGACTTAGAACTTGACTCATATACCCCATCGCCGTCAACCTGAGCCATTCCGGGTAGCATTGGAGGAACATAAAATAGGTTAGGGATAGTTCTAAACTCTGGATGTAAAGGAAGTGCAATTTCCCACTCTTTAACAAACTTGTACACCGGCGAGTCTTGAGCAGCCTTTATAGTAGATTCAGCTATTCCACATTTTTTAGCCTCTTCTATAACCTTAGGGTCATTGGGGTCTAGGTATATATCTAGCTGCTTATCCACTAAATCTTTTTCGTCGCAAGATGCTACCTCATGAATTTTGTCTGCATCGTATAGCATAACACCAAGATATCTAATACGCCCAACACAAGAATGCATACATGCAGGAGCTTGACCCGACTCCAGTCTTGGATAGCAAAGGATACACTTTTCAGACTTACCACTACTCCAATTGTAATATGTTTTTTTATAGGGACAAGCAGTCACACACATTCTCCACGCTCTACAACGCTCTTGATTAATGAGAACAACACCATCCTCACCCCTTTTGTATAAAGCACCAGAAGGACATGACGCCACACAAGCCGGATTAAGGCAGTGGTTACATATTCGAGGCAGATACATCATTGTCATCTTTTCTAACTGAAACATAGCCTCTTGTTCGGCATTACTCAAGCTTTTGAAGTTGGTATCTTTACGCGCATAGTCTGGCGAACCACCCAAGTCATCATCCCAGTTAGGACCAGCCTTAATTTCCATAGGCTCACCAGTAATTAATGAAACCGCCCTTCCAATAGGTTGGTCATCTCCCTCTGGCGAGGTAAATAAATCTTCGTATTTATATCTCCATGGGTGGTAATAATCATCTAATACTGGCATATTAGGATTGTGAAAGATGTTTTTCAAACCTTTTAATTTTCCAGCACCTTTTAAAGAAACAGTATCGCCGTTTTTTTCCCACCCCCCTTGGTAAATATCTTGATCTTCCCATTTTGTGGGGTATCCAGTTCCTGGTTTTGTTTCTACATTATTCCACCACATGTATTCAGCACCCTTTCTATCTGTCCAGATGTTTTTACAAGCGACAGAGCAAGTGTGACAACCAATACATTTGTCTAAATGAAAAACCATTGAAATTTGCGACCTAATATCCATAATACTATCTATTTCTTTATTAATATTCTACTTTTTCCATTTTACGAACCAACACATGGGTGTCTCTATTGACGCCTACTGGCCCCCAATAGTTGAAGTGATAGGTAAATTGACCGTAACCACCACACATTAAATTTGGCTTAAGGTGTACCCTTGTAAAAGAATTGTTCATACCCCCTCGTCTTGGCTCACCATTTTTACCCCTTCTTTCTTGTGACTTAGGGATGTTATACGTCCTTTCTACAGCGTGATATACAATACATACACCTTTAGGAATACGAGAACTTACACAAGCCCTTGCCACATATGTACCATGGTCATTATAAACTTCTACGTGGTCGTTATCGTTTATTCCTAATTCGGCAGCATCTACCTCACTAATCCAGCAAGGCTCAGCCCCTCTAGAAAGCGTAAGCATTCTTAATGTATCTCCATAAGTGGAGTGAATGTGCCATTTTCCATGCGGAGTAAGGCAGTTAAGCATTTTTGCTTTACCATCATTTACAGTAACCCTCAGGTCGCCATAAGCTTCGGGGGTAGGTGAAGGTTTATAGGTCGATAGATGCTCTCCAAAAGCGATATAAGCATCATGATCTAAGTAAAAATGCTGTCTTCCCGTAAGTGTTCTCCAAGGGACAAACATGTCAACATTGTATGTGTAGGCGGCATAGGTTCTGCCATCATGCATAAGACCAGACCATAAAGGAGAAGAATTATAGCGTTTAGGTTGTGCTTGAAGGTCCATATATTCCATTTGAACACTTTCATAAGCGTCTCCTAACTTGGCAATTTCTGGGACACCGATTTTTTCTGCCATATTCTCATAACAACGCTTACTTAACTTACCGTTTGTTAGTGTTGATAGTTTCAATATTGCGTTTATAGCTTCAACATCTTCTTTTAATGAAGGGTATTCTGTTCCATCATCCCATTTGGATATGTGTTGTCTTCTTTGCAACATTTCTTGGTAGACATCTTCACATTTGTAAGAATTTCCGTGTGCGCCCAATCCGTTTTCTGCAACCCCTTTACCCAAAGAAATAAATTTGTCATATATTTTGGTGTAATCCCTATCCTTAAATACAATTTTATGCATTGTTTTGCCAGGAATAGCTTCGCACTCTCCTTTACTCCAATCTTGTAAATTAGTTTGGCTAATTTCATCTTTTGAATCATGAACCAATGGCACATTTACAACATCCTTCATGACATCAGGTAAGTAATGAGGTGCCATTTCTTGAACTTTTTTGGCTAAACCTTGAAAAATTTGCCAGTCCGTTTTTGCCTCCCATACTGGTGGAATAGCCTCAGAAAGGGGGTGAATAAACGAATGCATGTCTGTTGAGTTGATATCGGCTTTTTCATACCAAGAGGCAGTTGGCAGAACAATGTCAGAATACAAGGCTGAAGTGTCCATTCTAAAGTTGATATCAATCACCAGGTCCATTTTTCCTCTAGCACCTTCTTTCTTAAATTCAATATCTTGTACAACGTCACCAGCCACCTCATCTGCAATTTTATTGTTATGTGTGCCTAAATAATGGTCTAAGAAATACTCATGTCCTTTGGCTGATGTACCAATGGCATTACCTCTCCATATAAACCACACTCTAGGGAAGTTAATCTCTTCGTCTGGTTGAGCCACAGAATGTACCAAGGAGCCGTCTTTTAACTGATTGACAATATGCTTACGCATAGCCTCGTCAGTCGTATGTCCAGCCTCTTGAGCCTCTCTAACAATATCGTAATTACTCTTATTGTATTGTGGGTAGTAAGGCATCCAACCATTTCGAACTGACATAACCGCCCAGTCAGCACTATGCATATTAGCGAGTTTATTCTCAGGCGATGAGTTATAGTATTTTTGATTGCCATCATACCTCCATTGTGAGGAGTTGATATAATGCCAAATAGGACCTTGTTGTAACCTTGGAGCTGTTCCCCAATCTTTAGAACTCATTATGGTTGCCCAAGAGTCCATAGGGGCTAATTTTTCCTGTCCAACATAATGGTTCATTCCTCCACCATTTTTTCCATTACAACCCGTTAGCATTTGAGCCATTATTGATGAGCGATACATTAAGTTGTTGTGGAACCAGTGATTGATTGCAGCACCAACTATTACCATACACGCCCCTTCTGTTTTCTCTGCCGTATTTGCCCATTCACGAGAAATTTGAATAACTTCTTTTTGACTAAGTCCTGTAAAGATTTCTTGCCATGCAGGGGTGTAGGCACTGTCTTTGTCGTCATATGACGAAGGATAATCCCCTTCTAAACCTCTACCAACACCGTATTGTGCCATAGTAACATCGTAGATAGTTGTTACTGGAACTTTATTGCCTTCTTTATCAACAATATATCTCACAGGAACTCCACGAACTGCCTTTTTATCTAAGCCGTATTCGGTGAATTCAACCTGAAGGATATCATCATTGTTTTCAATTAAAGTTAATTCTGGATCGTATTCTTTACCAGTTTCACCATCATTAAAATTGAGGTTCCATTTTCCTTTTTCTTCCTGCCAACGATAACCCGATGTTCCCATCGGAGAAACCAAGCTGCCTGTTTTGGAGTCAAAATTTAAAAACTTCCAATCGCTATTTTCAACGTTTTTAAAGTTCACAACCTCATTAACACGCACCATTTTTCCAGGTAAGTAATTGTCCCCATTTTTATTAAGCTTAATTAGAAACGGACAATCAGTAAATCGTTTTACATAATCTATGAAGTAAGGAACTTGTCTATCAACATGAAATTCTTTTAGAATAACATGAGTTACCGCCATCCAAAAAGCACCGTCTGAACCAGCGTGTAATGGCAACCATTGATCGGCGTGTTTTGCGACCATACTAAAGTCTGGTGACATTACTACTGTTTTTGTACCATTGTGTCTCGCTTCAGAAAAGAAATGAATATCAGGTGTTCTAGTCATGCCGAGATTAGCACCCATCGAAATGATATATTTAGACTTGTACCAATCAGCACTTTCACATACATCAGTTTGTTCTCCCCATATCTCTGGGAAAGCGTTTGGCAAGTCACAATACCAATCGTAAAAACTTAGATTTACACCACCCATTAATTGTAGATACCTTGCTCCTGAGGCGTAGCTTAACATACTCATAGCCGGAATAGGAGAAAAACCTATAAGACGATCAGGACCGTACTTTTGAACAGTATAAATATTTGAGGCTGCGATTAGCTCAGTAATCTCATCCCAATGTACTCTTCTAAAACCACCTTTTCCTCTAGCTCTTTGGTAACGGTGTCTTTTTTGAGGGTCTGCTTGTAAATTTGCCCAAGCCTGTACTGCATCGCCACCAGCTTTTTCTTTTTCTACACGAAATAAATCAATTAGAGCACCTCTTACAATAGGGTATTTTACACGTATAGGACTATACAAATACCAAGAGTATGAAATACCTCTTTGACAACCCCTAGGCTCGTAAGGGGGTACTTCTTTATTAAATTGTGGGTAATCCAATTGCTGCATTTCCCAAACAACAACACCATCTTTTACATGTATAGCCCACGAACAGCCACCAGTACAGTTAACGCCATGCGTACTTCTAATAACTTTGTCGTATTGCCATCTATTTCTGTAAAATTCTTCCCACTTTCGTGTTTTAGGTGATATGATGTCTTCTATCCAACTCATAATATATTGTTTTGTTAATTTATTATCTGTTATAAATATCTTCTTTTACCGAGTTTCTTAGTCGTCTTGCCCAAACCAATCCAATTAAAAGGAAGAGTATAATAATACCCCCTCCTCCTCCAAAAACAAACAAAGCATTGCCATTGTTTTCCATTTGTTCAGCACTCACCTCATCTGCGTGTTTTAAAAAAGCGGTTAGTTGAACGATTTCTATACTATCTAAAGGATTGTTTTGGTAGGCTGTGGACATAACAGGAAAAGGCGAAGACGAGATAATACTACTCACACCAGCATCACCCATGCGACTAAAAGCTTTTGTAAGGTCTTTGGCTAGTAAACCACCACTAATAAGTTCATCATTAGTAACATTATGACAACTTATACACGAAGCACCACCATTTGCAAATTGTTCTTTTCCAGAAAACAACAACTTACCTTTATCAATATCTTCTTGTGTGTATTCTATAACAACCTCTTCAATAGGCTCAGCTGTTTCACTGTTACCAGCTTCTGAAGAGCTTTGACTTTCGATATGTGCTAGTATTGCTTTGATATCTGCATCACTCAAATGAGTTTGGTCGTTCATAACCATTTGATTAAACTCTTCAAAGATTGCTACTGCTTCAGCATCACCTGATTTAATCATTGATTGTGACGAACGAATAAATTCAATTAACCATTTTTCACTTCTTTTTTCATTGATACCAATCAAATCAGGACCAATTAGTTTTTGTCCAAACTTATGGCAGGCGGTACAATTTTGATTGTAAAGAGCTTCTCCATCTTGAGCCTCTGCGATAAGAAATGACGCTAAAACTAATCCTATAACAAACCAAAACGAATTGTATTTTTTCATTGAGTAGTAGTTTAAAAATTACTATTAATTTTTCTTACTACAAGATTCGGAATAGCCTTGGACTCAAAAAATGATGTGGCTCATGTTTTAACGATATACAAACCAACATTAGAGAAAAATCATTAACAAAAAATTATTTATATAAATTCTTGATTTAATCACCTTATTACCCCTCTTTTTTACATAAACTTGATTATAATGGCTATTTTAAAAAGAGATTTTTGAGCACATTACAACATTTAAAATATGGCCAAACTACTATTGGTGGTAATTAATATAGAAAGAATATGGCGTTCAGAAGGTAAATACGTCCAAAAAGAACTTTAAACAGATGATGTATTGAATACTACAGCAGTTTAATTAGAATTTTGAGATTATAAAATTTAACTCCCTTGAAATAATTTTAGCTAGACTAGAGGGGTCTAAGTGATGATTAGTAGAATCTTTATGTAAAAATTTGGAGTGAATAATGCTAGTTTTTTCATTTAAAAGAGATTGATCCAAATCTATAAAAGCTAAGCGGTTTTTCTCTGCTAATTGCCTCAGCATTTTATTAAAGTCTAAGGTTAGCTGAGTTCTTTCTTTAATGTTGGCCTTTACCTCTTTTCTAAGATTGGCCACTTCTCCAAAATTACTCCCCTCTTGTATGGTGGGGAGTACAGCACTGCAGATAATGGTTTTTTTATCATTGATAGCACTTGACTTTTGAATTAGACTAGAATAATTATCTATCGCTAATTGAGTTTGTTTTTGAATACTTAACCCATGTTTCTCAGCTCGATACCAAATCGCAAAACCACAATCCACCTCACCCAACTGAAAAACGACATAATCGTCTTTTTTAACTTCTTCTTTTAAGTAATTTTCAAAAATACCAAGAGCTTGAGTTTTGCTATTAGGGTTTGCCAAACCTGTGGCTGTGGCACCGTGAACAACTTTTATTTTTGGAGTAAGCCTCCAGAAATACCATGGAGAAAACTCCATATTCCAAAACACCTCTGTATGACTATCACCAATAAAATGAATTTTCCTTAAAACGAATAAGGCTCTTATTTTTCTCTTGATAAAATATAAGAAGCGAAAAAGAAACGTCATGGATATCAACTTGAATTTACTTGTTGCAAGATAAAAAAACCAAACAAAAAAGGCGACTACTTTCGTAATCGCCTTGTCTTTTGCTCCCCCTCTTGGGCTCGAACCAAGGACCCTCTGATTAACAGTCAGATGCTCTAACCAACTGAGCTAAGGAGGAAAAAATCAGTTTGCAATATTAGTACAATGCTAATAATTATGCAATATATTTGCCAAAATAAAAAAAATAGATAAAATGAGCTTATTAGTTGTAGGTACGGTTGCTTTTGACGCTATCGAGACTCCATTCGGAAAAACAGATAAAATAGTTGGCGGTGCAGCAACCTATATTGGCTTGTCTGCCTCTAAATTTTATGATAAAATAAATTTAGTTTCTGTTGTAGGAGAGGATTTCCCTAAAGACGCAATTGATATGATGCATAATCACAACGTAAATACTGAGGGCTTACAAATCAAAGAAAACGAAAAAACATTCTTTTGGTCTGGTCGTTACCACAACGATATGAACTCTAGAGATACCTTAGATACTCAGCTCAATGTTTTAGAAAGTTTTAATCCTGTAGTTCCTAATTCTTATCAAAATTGCGACTGCTTAATGTTAGGAAACTTAATGCCAAGCATACAGCAAAAAGTTTTAGACCAACTGCAAGAGCGTCCTAAGCTAATCGTTCTTGACACCATGAACTTTTGGATGGACAACTTTATGGATGATTTAATGATTGCTCTAAAAAATATTGACGTACTAACCATTAATGACGAAGAAGCACGTCAGCTTTCAGGAGAATATTCACTGGTTAAAGCGGCTAAAAAAATTCTATCCTTTGGCCCTAAGTTTTTAATTATTAAAAAAGGAGAACACGGAGCCTTACTATTCAATGAAAAGGAAGTGTTCTTTGCTCCAGCCTTGCCTTTAGAGGAAGTGTTTGACCCAACAGGAGCAGGCGACACCTTTGCAGGTGGATTTGTGGGGCATTTGTGTGCTACTAAAGATTATTCTTTTGAGAATATGAAAAGAGCAGTAATAATTGGTTCTGCTATGGCGTCATTTTGTGTTGAGAAGTTCGGTACAGAGCGAATGAATGGCTTAGATATGCAGGAAGTTAATGACAGAATAAGCCAGTTTGTAGATTTAGTACAGTTTGATATTCAGCTGGTTTAAGCTATTCGTAAGATAATAGAACAGCATTTTTTTCAACACTATCCCCTTCAGCCGTTTGAATGTGTTTTAACACGCCTTTCCTTGTTGATTTGATAATATTCTCCATCTTCATGGCTTCTAAAACAATTAAACCGTCGCCTTCAGCAACAGCATCTCCCTCCTTAACAAGAATTTCAAGAACCCTTCCCGGCATAGGCGCTTTGACATCATTGTCTTTATTGGAGTTTCCAGCGTCCATACCCAAATCGTGAAGCAATTCATCAAAACGATCTTTCAGTTGTACGGAGTAAGTGTTGTTATTGATGGCAATTTCAAAGGTTTTGCTTTTTCTGTCATGTGTTAAAACATCGGCTACAAAAGATTTGTTATTGTAAACAATGTGAAAGCGACCTTCTTTAACTTCGACGATATCCCAGTTAACCACCTCATCTAACACAAAATCAAAACGTGTATTTACAATCCCTTTCATTTGACAAATTTAGCAAAGAATTCTTCTTATTTTTATGCACACTAAAAAATATACCAATATGGAAGCTATTCTAGCTTTGGCTCTAGCCCTATTATTAGGCACTAGCTCTACACAAAATCAGGTCAATTCAGACAATATCTCTAAAGAAAAAGAAATATATAACCCCTCAGCAACACGTCTTAGCGATGTCATTCACACCAATTTGGCCGTAAGTTTTAATTGGGAAAAACAACACTTATTGGGACAAGCAGAACTCACAATAAGCCCCTATTTTTACTCTACCAACGAACTAATTTTAGACGCTAAAGGTTTTGATATCCACTCTATAAATATGAACGGAAAAGAGCTTTCTTTTGAGTACGATAGTTTGCAACTATTCATTCAGCTAGACAGAGAGTATCAAAGAAACGAGAAATACATCATAAACATTGATTATACCGCCAAGCCTAATGACCTAAAAATAGAAGGTAGCGACGCCATTACCGATGCAAAGGGTCTATACTTTATCAACCCACTAGGTGAGGAAGATAAACCCCAACAAATTTGGACACAAGGAGAGACAGAAGCTAGTTCATGTTGGTTTCCTACCATAGATAAGCCTAACGAACGCATGACTCAAAACATCGCTATAACCGTAAAAGACGAGTTTGTTACCTTGTCAAATGGCCTTTTGGTGAAGTCAGAAAAAAATGGAGACGGCACCAGAACAGATTTTTGGGAGCAGAAATTAGCCCACACTCCTTACCTTGCTATGTTAGGTGTTGGAGACTTTAACATCACTTCTGATAAATGGAAAGATATTGAGGTAGATTATTACCTAGAAGACGACTATCACTCTTTTGCAAGAGCAATCTTTGGAAGAACCCCACAAATGATAGCCCATTTTTCGGAAATACTTGGTGTAGAGTACCCTTGGGAAAAATACGCTCAAATTATAGTTAGAGACTTTGTTTCTGGCGCGATGGAAAACACAACGGCTGTTATCTATGGAGAGTTTGTTCAAATGACAGATAGAGAATTGCTAGATGACCACGAAGAAGACATCATTGCTCATGAATTATTTCACCATTGGTTTGGTGACTTGGTGACTTGTGAGTCGTGGGCTAACCTACCCCTTAACGAATCTTTTGCTACTTATGGGGAGTACATCTGGAGAGAAAAAGGTTTTGGTCGTATGGAAGCAGATATGCATTTAGATGCAGACTTAAACAATTACCTGAGAGAGTCTCAGCGCAAACAAGTAGATATGATTCGATTTAACTACTTAGATAAAGAAGATATGTTCGACAATCACTCATACGCTAAAGGAGGTCGAGTCTTACACATGTTGCGATATTACTTAGGTGATGAAGCCTTTTATAAAGGATTAAAAAAATACCTCAATGACAATGCGTTTAGCACGGTAGAAATACATCAATTACGGATTGCCATGGAAGAGGTATGTGGAGAAGATTTAAATTGGTTTTTTAATCAATGGTTTTTGGCGTCTGGTCACCCCCTTCTAGTTATAGACTATGAATACGACGCAGACAACAAACAACAAATAGTTAAGTTAGAGCAAATACAAGATAAAACAACCACACCTATTCACAGACTGTCATTTTATATAGACGTTTATGAAAACGGTGTGCCTAAACGTCATTTGGTGGAAATGAACTCTCACCAACAAGACTATTATTTTGATGTAGAAGAAAAACCTACCAATGTTATTGTAGATGCAGAACACGTTTTGTTAGCAGAAATTTTTGACGAAAAACCAGACGAATGGTGGTTAGAACAACTCAAAGCACCATTATACATGGACAGCAAGATAGCGTTAGACAACATCAGTGAAAAAAGCACCATAGCAGCTATACAAAACGCTTTAACACATGACTTTTGGGGAATACGTTTATTGGCGCTTCAAAAAGCAAATGCTTTAGAAAGTATTGAAGATATATCAGAATTAATAAAGCAACAAGCCACTCAAGAAAACAATCCAACCAAGGTTCGCTCTTCAGCCCTAACACTTTTAGCTCAACAAGAAGATAATTCTGAACTTACCCCTCTTTTTGAGTCAGCAATTCAAGAAAAATCATTACTTATGGCAGCATCAGGATTATACGGATTGTCACAGGTTGATTATCAACAGGCGTTATCTGTAGCACCAAGTTTAGAAAAAGAGCTGCCTTATGATGTTGCAAAGCTATATGTCGAACACGGAGGAGTGGATAAGAATACATTTTTTACAGACAAGCTAAACACAAATAACACTCTTGACTTATATTATATTTCGGCGTATTATGTTTTGTATTTAAAAAACCAAGAATTGAGTTTAGTTTTAGATGGTACTGAGGTGCTAGTAGAATCGCTTAAAGATTCTAAATCTTGGATGGCTGAGGTAAGTAAGTATCGTTTTGCTGACTTAGAAGAAACGATACAAAGCATGCTTAAAAACGAAAAAAATAAGGAGCTAAAGTTAAGAGCCAAAGAAACTCTCGTTCGTATAGAGCCCTTATTATAATAGGCTTGGGTTTTGAGCTTGGGTTTCGTAACCCTTGTCAATATCATGGTGTTGTTCGGCTTCGGCGGCGGCTACGGCTAGTTTATCGCAACGCTCGTTTTCAACATTATTGGCATGTCCCTTAACCCAAATAAACTTGACATTATGTTGTCGATAAACAATCAAAAAGCGTTTCCATAAATCAACGTTTTTCTTTTTATCAAAATACTTTTTTTCCCAATTAAACACCCATTTTTTTTCGACGGCATCAACAACGTATTTAGAGTCAGAATAAACTAATACATCCATTGGCCTAGCCTTAAGCATCTCTAATGCAACGATTACACTCAGTAATTCCATTCTATTGTTTGTTGTTTTGCGATAACCCTTAGCTACTTCTTTGCGGTGCCCCTCATCTGACAATAAAACAATCCCATATCCGCCAGGACCAGGGTTTCCCTTTGCTGAACCATCCGTATATATTCTAATACTCATAATGATTTACTAATAACTTGTTCAATTACCTTTGGAAAAAAACGGTGCTCCAATTGCTGTATTTTTTGGGCTAACACCTCAACACTATCCCCTTTTTCAACACTTACTTTGGCTTGAAATATGATTGCGCCTTCATCATATTCCTCGTTAACAAAATGGATGCTTATTCCACTTTCAGACTCTTGAGCTTCAATTACAGCCCTATGAACATGCTTCCCATACATACCTTTACCACCATATTTAGGCAATAAAGAAGGGTGTAAGTTTACTATTTTATTAGGATAAGCATGTATTATATCATTAGGGACTTTCATTAAAAATCCTGCTAGAACAATAAAATCAATGGACTGAGACCTCAAATAATCTAAAACCGTACCATTCTTTTTAAACGATTCATTGTTAAAAACAACTGTTTTAACACCTTTGTTTTGCACTTTTTCGATTGCTAAAGCGTCCGTTTTGTTGCTAATAACAAGGACAACGTCAGCGACACTGTTTTTTTCGAAATACTCGATAATATTAACAGCGTTTGTGCCTGTTCCAGAAACTAATATTGCAATTTTATATTTACTCATTCTTGTTACCCAAAAATAGAACAACTATTTTAAAGAAATAGACAATTATTTTAATAATACTAAGTCAGATGACTTGTTTTATATTCAAAAAGTGTATTTATTTGCATCTTAATATAAAAACAACAATTCATGTCTGATACTGCAACAAAAGTAAAAGCAATTATAGTAGATAAATTAGGTGTTGACGAAGCTGAAGTAACTTCAGAAGCAAGTTTCACTAATGATTTAGGTGCTGATTCATTAGATACTGTTGAACTTATAATGGAGTTTGAAAAAGAATTCGACATTCAAATTCCAGACGATCAAGCAGAAGCAATTGCTACTGTTGGCGATGCCATATCGTTTATAGAAAAAGCTTAATTAACTACAATCAGTTATGTCCAGGCGAGTCGTAGTTACCGGTTTAGGTGCGCTCACACCTGTAGGCAATAATATTTCCGATTTTTGGAGAAATTTGCTAGATGGTGTAAGTGGAGCAGGACCCATTACTCGTTTTGATTCTACACAATTTAAAACTCAGTTTGCGTGTGAAGTCAAAGACTTTGCGCCAACAGACTTTTTAGATAGAAAAGAAGCGCGTAAATTAGATATGTATGCCATATACGCTATGGTTGCAGTATCTGAGGCTATGGCTGATTCAAAGCTTGACTTAGAACAAATAGATTTAGACCGAGCAGGGGTCATTTGGGGTTCAGGAATTGGAGGATTAGATACATTTTTAAAAGAGTGCGGTGATTTTGCTACCGGCTCAGGTGTTCCTCGATTCAATCCTTTCTTTATTCCAAAAATGATTGCCGATATAGCGGCTGGACACATTTCCATCAAATACGGTTTTAGAGGACCTAATTTCGCAACAGTTTCAGCTTGTGCATCATCAACTCACGCCTTAATTGACGCATTTAACTATATAAAATGGGGAAAAGCTGATATATTTATTTCTGGTGGTTCAGAGGCTTCAATTAATGAAGCTGGAGTAGGAGGGTTTAATGCCATGCACGCTCTATCGACTAGAAACGATTCTCCACAAACAGCATCTCGTCCTTTCGATAAAGACAGAGAAGGCTTCGTTCTTGGAGAAGGTGCAGGAGCTCTTATTCTAGAAGAATATGAACATGCTGTTGCTCGTGGTGCTAATATCTATGCAGAAATCGTAGGAGGTGCTATGACCGCAGACGCCCACCACATAACAGCACCACACCCCGATGGTATAGGAGCGACGAATGTTATGCGATTAGCTATTGAAGACGCTAATATGGCACCTGAAGATGTAGATTACGTTAATGTTCACGGAACATCAACTCCCCTAGGCGATATAGCAGAAATAAAAGCGATACAAAATGTTTTTGGAGACCATGCTAAAAATCTAAATATCAGTTCTACTAAATCAATGACTGGTCATCTTTTGGGAGCTGCAGGAGCGGTTGAAACAATAGCAGCGATTCTATCCGTTAAAAATAATGTTGTGCCACCAACGATAAATCACTTTACAGATGACCCTGAAATTGATTCATCCTTGAATTACACCTTCAATAAGGCTCAAAAAAGAGAAGTAAGAACAGCCATTTCCAACACCTTTGGATTTGGTGGTCATAATGCCTGTGTAATGGTTAAAAAAGTTTAATGGATTTGTTTCGTTTTTTCAAACAAACATTTATTTCCAAAACCCCACAAGAAAAGCAGTTATTCAAGATTTTAGGTTTTTATCCCAAAGACATTAACCTTTACCAAGAAGCCCTTACCCACAAATCTGTAAGAGGTCGTATAGTACATAACGAAAGATTAGAGTTTTTGGGAGATGCTATTTTTGGTTCAGTCGTTGCCGATTTTGTTTTTCGAGAATTTCCTGATGAAAACGAGGGGTTTCTTACCCAAACACGCTCCAAAATAGTTAGCCGAAAGACACTGAACACCATAGCACTTCAAATTAATCTTAACACCGTATTAAAACACCAAGTAAACTCTAATCGCTCCATATTTGGTAACGCTTTAGAAGCTTTGATAGGGGCAGTTTACCTAGATAAAGGTTATCAATTCACTTCCAACTATATTGAAGACAAACTCATACGACCACACTTAGACATTCATCAGCTAGTGAAAGAAGTTTCTAGTCATAAAGGCAAACTTTTAGAGTGGGGTCAGGCCCAAAAAAAACAAGTTATATTCAAATTAGTTTCTTCCCATGGAAAAGACCACGAAAAATCCTATGAAGTTATGGTTATGATAGGTCAAAAGAAATATGCTGACGCTGTGGGAACCTCTATCAAAAGAGCAGAAGAATTAGCTGCACAACGAGCCCTCAAAGAATTACTTCAAACATAAAATTAATGTCAAACAGAAAGACTATTTTAGCGAATGTAAATGGCAAAACAGTTATTACGCATAGAATTAGACACTAGCTTCTCCCTTTTCGGTATAAGCTGTCATTTGAAAGACTTTCGGTTTGCTTGGACAATTAACAAATCCTTAAGCGTCGATTTTAAAAAATCCAAACCTTATATTAAAGGCGATGATTTGGAGTTTTCACAATATGAGCACCAGTTAGATTTAGATACTATTTATTTATTTGCTAACAAAAGCCAAGATGGATTTCTTATAACAAAAAAGAAGCAGGTAGACTATTGGATATTATTTCACAATACTGTGGATGAAAAAACGGTCAGCCATTATATAAGTTCAATCCGTAAAACACAGTCCGTTCTTACTGTGTTTGAGGAAGATAATAAACAGATTAAAGAACATTTTGTATTTTAATTATGAATAAAAATAACACCAAAATAGTAGCGACAATGGGTCCCGCTTGTACAAATAAAAATGTTTTAACAAGCATGATTAAAGCAGGGGTAAATGTGTGTCGTTTAAATTTTTCGCACGCCGACCACAAAACACATTTAGAGATTATTAAATTAATTAAAGAGATTAACCAAGAACTTCATGTTCATACAGCTATATTAGCTGATTTACAAGGGCCAAAAATTAGAGTTGGTGAAATTGAAGAAGGTTCTGAATTGGTCAACGGCTCTGAATTTATCTTAACATCAAAGAAGTGTGTTGGAAACTCTAAAATAGCTTATATCAACTATGATAACTTTCCTCAAGATGTTAAAGAAGGGGAAATGGTTTTAATTAACGACGGAAAACTACAAATACAAGTTGTAAAAACAAATAAAAAAGACACAGTAACTACCAAAGTAATTCATGGTGGGGCATTAAGCTCAAACAAAGGAGTAAACCTACCTAATACAGCAATTTCTCAACCATGTTTAACAGAAAAGGACTTAAAAGACCTAGAGTTTATACTCACACAACCAATAGAATGGATAGGCTTGTCTTTTGTGCGTTCAGCACAGGATATTTTAGAGCTTAAGAACCACATTTCTAAAGCTGACCACGATGCTAGAGTCGTGGCAAAAATAGAGAAGCCTGAAGCATTAGACAATCTTGACAGTATTATTGATGTAACAGACGCTGTTATGATTGCTAGGGGAGATTTGGGAGTAGAAATACCAATGCAGAAAGTACCTGTTATACAAAAGAAAATTGCTAGGGCTTGCCTAGAAAAAGCAAAACCCGTAATTGTGGCTACTCAGATGTTAGAGAGTATGACAGAAAACGTAACACCCACAAGAGCAGAGGTTAACGATGTTGCCAACTCAGTAATGGATGGCGCGGACGCTGTTATGCTTAGCGGAGAAACATCCGTAGGAGCGTTCCCAGTACAAGCGGTTGAAACAATGAGTAAGATTATTACTAACGTAGAGCAAGAATTTTCTACCATACGCTCTTACGAGTTGAAAGAGAAACACGGCGAACGCTTTATATCAGACGCCATCTGTTACCACTCTTGCACACTAGCAGAGCAAGTGAGCGCAAAGGCTATAATAACTATGACACACTCGGGCTATAACGCTATCGAAATTTCAAGCCATAGACCTCCTTGTAAAATTTACGCCTTCACCAATAACCATGCTATTTTAAACACTTTAAGTTTGGTTTGGGGGGTAACAGGCTTTTATTATGACAACGAAACAGGCACTGATGAAACAGTTGCTGATACTAAGCGAATATTAAGAGAAGAAGGGTATTTAAAATCCAAAGACTTAGTGCTTAATGTTGCTAGTATGCCAATTAAGGAAAAAGGAATGACTAACATGATGAGGTTAAGCTACCTCAAATAAACTATTTTAAACATGTCTATAAATGTAAAACTGCTTGCTGAAATATGTGAGGCTGCTGGTGCACCAGGTTACGAGCAAAGAATTAGAGAAATTGTAATTAGAGAAGTTAGCCCCTTGGTTGATGAGGTACGCACTGATAATATGGGTAATGTAACCGCTGTTAAAAAAGGTAAGCATGATAAAAAAGTAATGATTGGTGCTCATATGGATGAGATTGGTTTTATCGTAACTCATATTGACGACAATGGCTTTTTGCGTTTCCACACTTTAGGTGGTTTTGACCCCAAAACACTAACAGCTCAACGTGTTATTGTCCATGGCAAAAAAGACCTAGTTGGAGTGATGGGGAGTAAGCCCATACATGTAATGACTCCAGAAGAACGTAATAAATCTCCCAAGACAACAGACTTCTTTATTGATATGGGAATGCCTAAATCAGAGGTAGAAAAATTCATAGAAGTTGGCAACCCCATTACAAGAGAAAGAAAGCTTATAGAAATGGGTAATTGTGTCAATTGTAAGTCCATTGACAATAGAGTTTCGGTTTTTATCTTAATAGAAATGTTAAGAGAATTAAAAGACGCTCCATACGATGTTTATGGTGTGTTTACTGTTCAAGAAGAAGTAGGTATTCGTGGTGCTAATGTGGCAACACAAGAAGTGCAACCTGATTTTGGTTTTGGTCTTGACACCACTATTGCTTATGATGTACCCGGTGCTGCTCCACACGAAAAAATAACGGAACTTGGAAAAGGTGCAGCTATAAAAGTAATGGACTCCTCAACAATATGTGATTATCGTATGGTAAGCTATATGAAAGAAGTTGCTAAAAGACACAAGATACCTCATCAATTAGAGATTTTAACAGGAGGAGGAACAGATACAGCAGGGATTCAGCGTTTTACTGCGGGGGGCTCAATTGCTGGTGCAGTATCAATCCCTACTAGACATATCCATCAAGTGATTGAAATGGCTGATAAAACAGATATTCGCAATGCCATAGACCTATTGCACTATTCTGTAAAAGATTTGGATAAATACGATTGGAGTTTTAAATAAAAAAAGCCCTCATTAAGAGGGCTTTTTTTATTCATTATAACTTGGCTTTACTTTTTTATATAAAGTTCAACTCTTCTATTTTTAGCTTTTCCTTCTTCTGTTTTATTATCCGCAATTGGTTTTTGTTCGCCAAATCCATTGGTTGATAAACGACTATTAGCGATACCTTTTTTAACAAGGTATTGTTTTACAATTTTAGCACGTTCTTTTGAAAGCTCAGTGTTTAATTTATCATTACCTTCAGAGTCAGTGTGACCTTCAATAGTTAACTTATAATTAGGATCACTCTTGAATAGCTTTACAATAGTATTTAACACATTTTTAGAAGCATTACTAATATCGGCATTTGCACTTTCAAAATATACTGTATATAAAGAGACTTTAGGCTCGCTATCCGTTATAACTTCCTTTTTCTTCTCTTCTTCAGGACAGCCTTTGTTTGCCTTTGTGCCTTTTACTTTTGGACACAAATCCAATTTGTCAATGATTCCGTCATTATCTGAGTCTGGACAGCCCTTGAGTGCTTTACTTCCTTTTTCATTAGGACAATCGTCGTCTAAATCAGCGACACCATCAAAGTCACTATCAGGGCAGCCACTTAGTGATTTAGAGCCTTTAATATTAGGACACTTATCGTTTTTATCAGGTACACCATCAGAGTCACTATCAGGGCAACCACTCAATGCAATTACACCACTTTCTTGTGGGCAATTATCTTCAGAATCTTTAACACCATCACCATCAGAGTCAGGACAACCGTTAAATTTTTCAACCCCAAAATCTAACGGACAATCATCATATTTATCACTTATACCATCTTTATCACTATCTTTCATTTGACCGATATTAAAGGAAATCCCTACAGCATGTTGTAGATACATTTCATTGTCTTCGTTGCTTGTTTTTGCGCCATCATAGTCTATAAATAAAAACGTTTCGTCAAACGTTAGGCTTACGATAGGCCCCAATTTGATTGACAATCCAAATCCTAAATCAGGATATTGAACCTTTTCAGAGATTTTATCTGAATTATTATCGTCATAGGCTAGGTAGCCAAAGCCAGCAAACACAAAAGGTCTCCATATAGTTTCGTCATAATCGAAGAAATGATATTTTGCATTAAGGTTTAACAGACTCAATTTTTTCAGTAAAAACTTATCGCTTTTTTGATGACTGTCAAAAGTATAACCCTCGCCCCTTACAGCACTAAATGATAAATCTAATCGATTGCTCAACTTTCTAGAAAGTGTTAGGCCATTTAAAAAATATTTGTCTTGTGAGAAAGGCTCAAAGCCATTGCCAAGTTCTCCGGCGTATTGTTCAGCCCCCAATTTAAATCCTAGCCCCCATTTTCTGTCCAGTGATTGAGCTACTATATCTAAGCTAAACAATAATACAGCTCCAAATAGTAAAAGTTTTTTCATGTTCTTCGTTTTAAGTTATTAATCCAATACAATTAAACCCCTGTGGGTTTAACAGTTAAAATCATAAATAAAACGAGAAAAAATTAAGAGTAAAAATAGAGTTGGCTAAGATATGAAAAACTTAAACAACCCAAACGCTAATTATAGATAATGATAAATTAAAACTTCAACTCTATTGACATTTCGAATTCGTCGTAGATTGCTTTATCAGCTAACTCTTCGAAAAAATTTCCAGACTTGTAGATTATTCCAAACTCTGTTCTATCAAGAACAAGTTTTGCTTTAGCTATTTTTTCTTTTATTTCAGCATCAAACATTATTTCTTGTGTGATTCCTTTAATGGTAATGTTTGCAGCTACTTGATATTGTCCCAAGCTCTTTTTCTTGACATTTAAAATTGTTAAACTGGCAGTAGGGAATTTATCAACACTAAAGAAATCATCTGACCTAAGATGACCTTCAAGACTAGCTTTACCTTTACCACTTAAATCAGTACAAACAATAGTTGTCATATCAATAACAAATTCTCCACCTACTAAGTCGTTATTATCAAGAGTTAAAAATCCAGACTTAAGGTTAATAGTTCCTTCATGAGAACCCGTAACCTTACTGCCCACCCAAGTCAAAGCACTATCTTTAATTTTAACATCTTCTTTTTCAATAGTAAAACTTTGAAGTGTCAAAAAACATCCTATTGTAAGGATTAATAAAACAGCTTGTTTAAAATGTTTGGCAGTAGAAAAATTAGAAATCATAGTAATAAATATTAAATGTTAAAGATTAAATAGGTTAAATACAAAGATACAACATAATACTAATTACGAACAAAATAAAAAAATATTGTAAAACCCAAGTTTTAGAATGGAAATAATTTCCGTTTACTACTATACTATACGTACAATTTTTTAGTTAATATACTTTGATATATTGTTCAATTAGATAAAATTTGCATTTGTAAACTTGTTAAAAACACACAACCTATTTAAATAGATATGATGCTACACTCCCAATCAATAAATTTTTCATATGACGGAACGCATCAATTTTATTTTCCAGATATTCAACTTTTAGAGGGAGAGGAGTTGTTAATTTTGGGTGAATCGGGTGTTGGTAAAACCACCTTGATTCAAATTTTAGCAGGTTTATTAAAGCCGTCTTCAGGACGATTAGAATTTAATGGAGTCCAATTTCACAATTTACCATCAAAAGAGTTAGATCAGTTTAGGGGTAAGCATATCGGTATGGTTTTTCAAAGCCCTCACTTTGTGAAAAACATTAGTATTTTAGACAATCTTCTTCTTTCCCTTTATTTGTCTAAAAACAAAGAAGACAAAAAAAGAGCTATTGAGCTTTTAGAACAAGTAGGCTTAGGACATAAAATCAATAGTAAACCAAATGATTTAAGTCAAGGGGAGCAACAAAGAGCAGCTATTGCTTTGGCGGTAGTTAAAAACCCAAGCGTGATTTTAGCAGACGAGCCTACATCAAGCTTAGATGACGTTAATTGTAAAAAAATAACAAGCTTACTTAAAGAACAAGCAGCCTCAACAAACGCTCAGTTAATCATCATCACGCACGACCAAAGATTAAAAAGCCAATTTGATAAATCCATTACGCTATGAACATCAGTAGATTAAGTTGGCAAAACCTAATTAGCAGCCCATTAAACACCACCCTTAGCTTGTTGTTAATGATGTTTGGCGTTGGTATTATTTCTCTTTTATTTTTGTTAAACAATCAAATTGAGCAACAACTACAAGCCAATCTTAGAGGTGTTGATATGGTTGTTGGCTCAAAGGGTAGCCCTTTACAACTCATACTCTCTTCAATTTATCACATTGATAACCCAACTGGCAATATTCCATACAAGGAGGCTATTAAAATTGACAACAACTCATTAGTTGATTTAACGGTTCCTCTTTCGTATGGCGATTCCTACAATGGATTTCGAATTGTTGGAACAACACACCAATATCCTGAATTGTATGAAATGAGTTTGAATGAGGGCCGTTTATGGAGTCGAAGTTTAGAGGTTGTCCTTGGTAGTACGGTAGCTAAAATTCACCAATTAAAAATAGGGGACACTTTTTATGGCACACACGGACTGATTGAAGGAGGTCATGTTCATAATGAATATGCCTATGAGGTTGTAGGAATTTTTAATCCCTCATACACTATTCTTGATCAGCTTATATTGACTAATACTCAAAGCGTTTGGCAAGTTCATAATCACGAAGTTATAGAACAAGGTCATGAGCACCAAGAGTGTGACCACGAGCATCACAATTGCGAACATGACCATCATAACGATGAGCACCAAGAGTGTGACCACGAGCATCATGACGATAAGCATAGTCATGAGCATCACAATTGTGACCATGAGCATCATGTAGAAGAATCAACAGTAGTAGGATTAGAACTTACTAATGTTCCAGAAGACGCAATGATAACCTCCTTGCTAGTTAAATTTAAAAGCCCTATTGGACTAATACAGTTGCCTCGAAAAATTAATGAGACGACTAATTTACAAGCAGCAGTACCTGCCCTTGAAATAAGTCGATTAACTAATTTGCTTGGTTTTGGTGTTCAAACGATTAACATCATAGCTTTTATTATAATAATAGTTTCAGGTCTAAGTATATTTATTAGCTTATACAATTCATTGAAAAAAAGGCGTTACGAACTTGCTTTGATGCGTGTACATGGAGCTTCAAAATGGCAATTGGTTCAATTGGTACTTCAAGAAGGAATAATTTTATCTGTAATAGGAACCGTTCTAGGATTATTAATTAGCCGCATAACGTTACTCATAATAACTTTATTCGCTGAACATAAGTACACCTTTAGCTCCTTTCAGTTTAATTTGCTTAATGAAGAACTTTGGCTACTTCCTATTGCTTTACTTATAGGTGTAGTTGCTTCTCTAATACCCACGGTTTTATCATACAATATTAATATTCCCAAAATCCTTTCCAATGAATAGGCTAATAATTATTCTTTTTATTCTTCTTGCCAAAATCAGTTTTGCACAAAAAGAAATTGACTGGAGCGTCTTAGCTGATGTAGAGTTTACAGATTTGTATATAGAAGAAGTTGATGAATATTTTTTATATCCTCATTTTGGTCCAAGCGTTAGAGAGTTGGCAGGCCAAGAAGTGATGATAAGAGGTTTTGTTCTAGCGATAGACCCCACTCAAAACTACTATATCCTATCTAAAGGGCCATTTTCTTCTTGTTTTTTCTGTGGAGTCGGTGGACCTGAAACCATTGTTGAGTTAGAGATGAAATCCTCAAAGGAGGTTTTTATAATGGACGAAGTAGCCACTATAAAAGGAACCCTTAAACTTAATGCTGACGATATTTATCAGTGCAATTATATTTTACAAGACGCCGTGGTTTATCTAAGGGAGTAAATCAACCTCTCATCGTTTTATTATTTTTTAACTTTACGGCATGAGGATATACGTTTTCATTTTTTTAGCCCTAACGGTTCTCTCTTGTGCCCCATCAAGGTTTGTTGAGCCTCTTTCAAAAAACCAACAAGCAGTATCTTTTAATATTGGAGGCTCGTTGATAGATTATGGAGGGGCAACTATACCAGTTCCTTTAACCTCCTTAACGTATGCTTATGGTCTTTCTAACAAGCTAACAGCCTTTGGTTCCCTACACACAACATCTTTGGTTTTCAACAACCTTCAAACGGAAGTAGGTGTCTTATCACAAATAAGAGGTCAGGTAAATTATATCCCTGGAATTTCATCCGTCCTAGCATTAAATTATATTACTGAATTATCATTAGGAAATTCAAAACTGTGGCCTCAAATAGACGGAAATGCATATTGGAATTTAAATAATAATAAACACAGGCTTCATTTAGGATATTCTATTTGGATTGATACTGATATGATAGATGAAAATAAAATAGGAATAGTTAACCCCCACCTTGGATATACTTATAAAATTAAGCTTTGGGAAATAGGAACAGAATTAAAGTTTTTAGCTCCATCATACGACAACACTAAGGTATTTTTACCCTACCAAAGTCTTACAGGAGATAAAGGAGCTACTGGCTTATACTTTAACATTAGTAAACGGTTTTAAAATGAAAAAAGCATTAATACTAGCTCTATTTCTTTCTTTGTTTGGGTGCATAAAACTAAACGATATAGCCTTTTACAACGAACCCTTATCTGAATACAAGCTTGATAATTATAACTTTGAGCTAGATTTTAGATTAGACAGCACCTATTCTGTTCAAAACATACATGAAGTTTCTTTTTCATCGGGAGATTACACAATAGCAGCTATTTACATAGGAGACATAAGTGACATTCAGAATGATACTGTCATTTTATATAGTCATGGACAAACCCGCCACATAGACCACTATTGGCAGAGGGCTAAGCTGTTAGCCAATTGTGGAGGAAAAGAGCGTTTTGGCGTTTTAATCTATGACTACAGAGGCTATGGCAAATCAGAAGGTATACCAACAGAAGAAGGCATGTATGAAGATGTTAGGGCCGCTATGAATTGGCTTAAGAGTTGGGGGGTTCCAACACAGCAAATAATTAATTATGGCTTTAGTTTAGGTTCTGCACCAGCAACAGATTTAATGGCTTTTGGTAAGGACGGAGATTACCCTAATAAATTGATACTTGAATCTCCTTTTGCTTCTACCGACTTGTTGGCGCAAGAGTCTACGCTAATAGGGGTTTCAGCAAGCTACATCACAGAACTTGAGTTTGATAATTCCGAAAAGATTAAACAAGTTAGTCAACCTTTTATGTGGTTACACGGAACAGACGATGATTATGTGGCTATTACAAATGGCGAGGCCATCGTAGCGAATTATTCAGGAAGTGACTCTACCTATATTCGTGTTGAAGGGGCCAATCACGGACTAGACGGAGTTCCGCAAACCATGGGTTATGAAGCCTACCTTAACGTTATAGAAGACTTTATCACCCAATAAAAACGGTTGTTTGTGTCAAGTAGATTTAGAACTGTTTTTTAAAACCCACAAAGGGTTTAAGTTAGGCACAACAGAATGGGTAGAAAGTTAATTTATCCTAAAACTTTACAAAAGTAAAAAAAGCGATAAAGATAAGCCCGTCGCTCCAATTGCTAGGCACTTATCTCCACCGCTTTCTGTCGACAAATATAAGCAAAAAAAGAATACCAACAAGAAAATTGAGAAATGTAACAGACCAACAACAAGTCGTTACACGAGTAAAACTCGAAATTATATTTTTAAAGGCGTTCACCATTTCCCTATCAAAAAAGGTTAGCCAATATAAACTAACCTTTATCGAACTTATTTTATATGAAAAAAAAGTAAATTTCCTGAACAGGAACTAATCTTGTAAAATACAATTAAAGAACCGCCAAGCAAATTTATTTTACATTCCCCTTATGCTTATTTAATATTCTGTAAATCAGACGCTTACAATAAAATAAGTGGAGAAGATGGGATTCGAACCCACGACCTCTTGACTGCCAGTCAAGCGCTCTAGCCAACTGAGCTACATCCCCAATACTAAGTTTACAAATGTAGGGATTTTCAGCTCTTTTAAGACTAATTTTTATAGATTGCTATTCTGCTTATCATTAAGTATTTTCGCAACATTAAATTTTGACTAATGACTAGTAAAAAAATAGAATCTAGCAAAGCTCCTGAGCCAGTAGGGCTATATCCACACGCTAGACAACACGGTAATTTGTTGTTTTTGTCAGGTGTAGGACCAAGAGAAAGAGGAACAAAAAAAATACCCGGAGTAGAGCTTGACGAAACAGGTAACATTACATCTTATGATATAGAGGTGCAATGCCGTTCGGTCTTCAATAATGTACGTACTATTGTGGAGGAATCGGGTTCTTCGTGGGACAATATTATTGATGTTACAGTTTTTTTAACTAATATGAAGGACGATTTTAAAATTTACAATAAAGTTTATGCTGAGTTCTTTGCTGACAATCAGCCTTGCAGAACAACGCTAGAAATAAACTGTTTGCCCACCCCAATTGCCATTGAATTGAAAGTAATAGCGACTATCGACTAATGAAAAAATATCCAGAATATAAACAGCTTGATTTATCGGCAATAAATAAAGAAGTACTTGCTCAGTGGCAGTCCAAATCAATCTTTGAGAAAAGCCTATCTACAAGAGAGGGAAAGCCGTCATACACCTTTTATGAAGGGCCTCCTTCGGCTAATGGAATGCCGGGTATTCATCACGTTATGGGACGAGCGATTAAAGATATTTTCTGCCGTTTTAAAACTCTACAAGGATATAAAGTCAATCGTAAAGCTGGTTGGGATACTCACGGTTTGCCGGTAGAACTTGGCGTTGAAAAAGAGCTAGGTATAACTAAAGAAGATATCGGAACGACAATTTCTATTGAAGAATACAATAAAAAGTGCCGTGAAAATGTCATGAAATTCAAAAACGTTTGGGAAGATTTAACGGATAAGATGGGCTATTGGGTAGATATGAACGACCCATATGTTACTTATGACAACAAATACATTGAAAGTGTTTGGTGGTTGTTGAGTCAGATGGACAAAAAAGGTATGCTATATAAAGGGCATACCATTCAGCCCTTTTCCCCAAAAGCAGGAACAGGGCTAAGCTCTCATGAGCTTAATCAGCCTGGTTGTTATAAAGACGTTAAAGACCTTTCTGCTATAGCCCAATTTAAAGTTTTAAAAGAGGATAAGTCAAACTTCCTGTTTCATAATGCTACAGATGAGGTTTTCTTTTTAGCATGGACCACAACTCCTTGGACTTTGCCATCTAATACAGCTTTAGCAGTAGGAAAAAAAATAGATTACGTAGTCGTTAACACCTTTAATCCCTATACCTTTAAGGCAGTTACAGTTGTTTTAGCAAAAGCTCTTTTCTCCAAGTATTTTCCAGAAAAAAACAAAGACCTTAAAATTTCAGAATATAACGAGGGAGACAAGTCTATTCCTTTTGAAATAATCCAAGAAATTAAGGGCTCTGAATTAGAGGGTCTTAGTTATGAGCAATTATTGCCTTATGCTCAGCCAGAGGACGGAGAGGCCTTTAAGGTATTGATAGGCGACTTTGTAACCACTGAAGATGGAACAGGAATTGTTCACTTAGCACCTAGCTTTGGTGCAGATGATAATTTGGTAGCTAAGCAAAATGGCATAGGCTCATTAACGCTAGTTGATACTCAAGGGCGATTTGTAGATGCTGTAACAGACTTTGCAGGAATGTATGTAAAAAACGAATTTTACAGCCAAGGTCAAGCGCCAGATAAATCGGCTGATATTCAAATTGTCATCAAGTTAAAAGAAGAAAACAGATGCTTTAAGGCTGAAAAATACGAACACTCTTACCCACATTGTTGGCGTACAGATAAGCCCATATTATACTACCCCTTAGAAAGTTGGTTTGTAAAGACTACTGCTGCTAAGGAACGTATGGTAGAGCTTAATAAAAGTATCAATTGGAAACCCAAATCTACAGGAGAAGGTCGTTTTGGCAATTGGCTTGAAAACTTGGTGGATTGGAATTTATCTCGTTCTCGATTTTGGGGAATTCCCTTACCTATTTGGATGACTGAAGATGGGGAAGAACAAATCTGTATTGGCTCAATGGAGCAGCTAAAATCTGAAATAGAAAAATCAGTTCAATCGGGTCTAATGCCGACAAATCCTTTAGCTGATTTTGTAGTGGGCGATATGTCTGCCGAAAACTATGCCACTTTTGATTTGCACAGACCTTTTGTAGATGATATTATTTTAGTTTCTACTAGTGGCAAAGCGATGCGTAGAGAGTCTGACCTTATCGATGTTTGGTTTGATTCAGGTTCTATGCCCTACGCCCAATTGCATTATCCTTTTGAGAATAAGGAAATGTTTGAACAATCCTATCCAGCTGATTTCATCGCAGAAGGGGTTGACCAAACTAGAGGCTGGTTTTTTACCCTACACGCCATAGCAAGTATTTTATTCGATAGTGTAGCGTTTAAAAACGTCGTTTCTAATGGCTTGGTTTTAGATAAAAACGGTAATAAAATGTCTAAACGCTTGGGTAATGCAGCTGATCCGTTCGAGACTTTAGAAGAATATGGGGCAGATGCTACGCGTTGGTATATGATAAGTAACGCTCAGCCTTGGGACAACCTTAAGTTTGATTTAGATGGTTTAGCTGAGGTTAAGCGTAAGTTTTTTGGCACACTTTATAATACCTATGCCTTTTTTGCTTTATACGCCAATATTGATGGCTTTAGCTATTCAGAAGAAGACATACCTTTAGAGGAAAGACCAGAAATTGACCGATGGATACTTTCAGAACTCAATACACTCATTCATGAGGTAGGAAACTCTTTAGATGACTTTGAGCCAACCAAGGCAGCCCGTGCAATTCAGTTGTTTGTTAACGATAATTTGAGCAATTGGTATGTTAGATTGTGTAGGAGACGTTTTTGGAAAGGAGACTATGGCACAGATAAAATATCAGCTTATCAGACACTATATACTTGTCTAGAAACGGTAGCTATATTAGCCTCTCCCATAGCACCATTTTTTATGGATAAACTGTTTGGCGACCTTAACCAAGCGACACAAAAAACCAAGCTAGAATCCGTTCACTTAGCTCAGTGGCCTAAGGTTAATGCCGAAGCTATTGATACGGCTTTGGAAGAACAGATGCGATTGGCTCAAGACTTAACTTCAATGGTGTTTTCTTTAAGAAAGAAGGAAAATTTAAGAGTAAGACAGCCTTTGCAAAAAATGATGGTACCTGTTCTTAATAATAAAGTTAAGAGTCAAATAGAGGCGGTTAAAGAATTGGTATTGTCAGAAGTGAATGTAAAAGAGCTTGAATTTATGACTTCTGATTCAGGCATTTTAGTTAAGAAAGTAAAACCCAACTTCAAAACTTTAGGCCCTAAATTCGGTCAACAGATGAAGGCTATTTCTCAAGCTATTTCTCAATTTAGTTCTGAGGATATTAGCACTATCGAACAAGAAAAAAATTATCCTTTAAACGTAGGAGGTTCGGAGATACAAATAGATCTAAATGATGTAATCATTACAACTGAAGATATTCCAGGTTGGGTGGTGACGTCCATGAACGGCAATACTATTGCCTTAGATATTAGCCTTAGCGATAATCTAATAAGTGAAGGTTTAGCAAGGGAAGTGATAAACCGAGTTCAAAACCTTAGAAAGGATTTAGGTTTTGAGGTCACAGACCGAATAGAAATTACCTTAAGTGCTGAACAAAAGTTAGCCAACGCAATTAACAATAATTTAAATTATATTTGTTCTGAAACTTTGGCTGATGAGATACGTATTACGCCTTATGATTCCCTAGAAAAAGAAGAAGAAATGGAGTTGACAGAAGGAGTATTTACAAGAATAGAATTATTAAAAAGATAAAGATATGTCAAGCGAAAAAACCAGATATAGCGATTCAGAATTAGAAGAATTTCGTCAAATCATACAAGATAAAATTGATAAAGCAGAAAACGATTTAGAGCTTATCAAAAGTGCTTATACAAACGATTCTAACAATGGTACTGACGATACCTCACCTACTTTCAAAGGCTTTGAAGAAGGTTCAGAAACCTTATCTAAAGAAGAGAATGCTCAATTAGCTTTAAGGCAAGAAAAGTTTATTCACAACCTATATAATGCTCTAAAACGCATTGATAACAAAACCTATGGAGTTTGTAGAGTTACAGGAAAACTAATCCAAAAAGAACGCCTAAAACTGGTTCCACATGCAACACTTAGTATTGAAGCTAAGCGCGCACAATAAGACTCCATGTTAAAAAAGTCATCTTTACTTATTGCATTTGTATTAATCCTAGACCAATTACTAAAGGTTTGGATAAAGACAAATATGATGATTGGTCAAGAAATACATTTTTTTGATTGGTTTATTATACACTTTACTGAAAACAAGGGTATGGCATTTGGTATGGAGTTTGGGGGAAATCTAGGGAAATATATACTAAGTATTTTTAGAATAATAGCCATCGTTGCCATTAGTATTTATTGGATAAAATTGGCAAAGACTCAGGTTAAAAAAGGCATTATTTATAGTATATCCCTTATACTTGCAGGTGCTATTGGCAATATGGTTGATAGTGCTTTTTATGGTATGATTTTTTCTGAAAGTTATGGACAAATAGCGACTGTTTTTGAGGGAGGATATTCTAGTTTTCTTCAAGGAAAAGTTGTCGATATGTTTTACTTTCCATTGATTAATGGACACTTTCCCAACTGGTTTCCTTTTGTTGGGGGCAATCATTTTATCTTCTTCAGACCAATTTTTAATATTGCTGATGCTGCTATTAGTACGGGAGTTATCAATATTTTGATTTTTCACCGTTCTTTCTTCAAATAATTATTGGTGTTTTTCTAATAATTCTTTGTAAACTTTTTGTGCATTGGTGTTTCTGTAGCTTTTTTTAGTCCAATATATTCTTCTAACAAATCCAAAAAGCTTGAATAAAAATAGACTGTACGAACGCACCTTTTTCCCCTTCCAGATTTCTGGAAAAGCCATACCGTGTTTTAACATATAAGGCCCAAAAATGGAAAGGCTTAATTCGCAATTTTTTTCGTTATAAAAACTGTCAAAAGTTACCTTCTCTTTGGTCTTGTTTACAGTGGGTAATTTTCGTTTTGGAGAAATATCACAATGTTTTAGTGCCTTTTCAAAGTCTTCTTGTAAGTTTTCGAAGCGAATAATAAAACTACAATATGGGGCGGTTATACTTAACCAATTATCAAAAGGAAATTGGTAATAAAGACTTAGAAAATCTTCGTAGCTACTATTATTGTCTCTCAAATATTTTGACAATTTGTAGTCTCTCATTTTAAGATGTCCACCATTTTTTCTTAATAATTTCTCATTACTAAAATTACCACTACTGTCGTTTATCATCTTAGTATAATAGCTCACAGAAATATCTAAAGGATTTCGAGCACAAGCTATAACCTTGTATTTTTTTTCTTCCTCTGTTGCTATCTTCAAAAAGTCTTGATAGATGGAATGTTTAGCAAGTATGGGCTTCCCATCATATTGTTCGCACAATTCTTTTGATATAGCTGTTGATGCCGCCAACGGCAGACCTACAAAAACGTATTTATATTTATGACTAATAATCATATTAAATTATTCTTGTAAAGGTGTTCTGCAATTTGCACAGCATTGGTGGCAGCACCTTTTCTGAGGTTATCAGAAACCACCCACATATTTAAAGTATTTTCTTGAGAGAAATCGCGGCGTATTCGCCCCACAAACACCTCATCTTTACCTTCGGCATATATAGGCATTGGGTAGGTATTAACATCTGGGTTGTCTTGAACACTAACGCCCGGAAAATCATGTAATAACTGACGTACCTTGGATAATTCAAAATCAGTATAAAACTCTACATTAACACTCTCAGAATGCCCCCCTTTGACAGGCACTCTTACAGCTGTTGCGCTAACTTCTATACTATCATCTCCCATTATCTTTTTAGTCTCTCTAACTAACTTCATTTCTTCTTTGGTATAACCATTATCTTCAAAGATATCGCAATGAGGCAAAGCGTTTTCGTGAATGGGGTAAGGATATGCCATTTCTCCATTAATTCCATTGCTTTCATTTTCCAATTGTTTGACGGCTTTTACACCAGTCCCTGTAATGGACTGATAGGTAGAGATTACCACACGTTTTATTGTATAAACATCGTGCAAAGGCTTTAATGCCATCAATAGCTGAATAGTGGAACAGTTAGGATTGGCAATAATTTTATCTTCTTTAGTTAAGGTATTGCCATTAATTTCTGGAATAATAAGTGCTTTAGTCTGTCGCCAAGCCGAAGAGTTATCAATCACTTTAGTGCCTACTTCAGCAAAACGAGGTGCCCATTCTAAAGAAACATTTCCACCAGCAGAGAATATGGCTAGGTCGGGCCGTTCAGTTACAGCATCTTCTATCGAAATAATGGTCAATTCTTTACTCTTAAATGTTACAGTTTGACCGACTGAATTGGAAGAAGCAACAACTAATAATTCACTTACAGGAAAGGAACGTTCCTCCAAAACTTTGAGCATAACCTGCCCCACCATTCCTGTTGCCCCTACAACCGCTACTTTCATTGAGTGAATAATTTATGCCAAAAATAAGGACTATATTTGAATTGCCTAGAACTAAACATGCTAATTTTGCTGTATGAAAAAATACTTACTTATAACGTTCTGCCCTTTTTATCTGTTTGCTCAGTTAAACGATGATTTTCAAAACTTAGACAATTGGACAGGTGACACTTACAAGTTTGAAATAGATAGTTTAGGGCAATTGCACCTTTCGGCACAAGCACTTACAGATAAAGCCATTATTTGGCGTAACTCTAAGGCTTTAATTAATGGACTTTGGCAAATAGACGTGACCATGGACTTTAACCCCTCTTCTACTAACTATACTCAGATTCATTTGTCTTCAGACTCTGTGGCTAATGGTTACTTTATAAAGTTAGGGGGCGCAAATGATGAGGTAAATCTATATAAACGTCAAGACAGTCAAAGCATAAAATTAATAGACGGTTCGGACGACTTATTAGATTTAGATAGCGTAGCACTGAGTTTATTGGTTGAAAGAGACAGTTTAGGACTATGGCAATTAAGCATTAAGCGAATATCCGATAATGATTTTTTATTTCAAGGTCAATGTTTTGATGATAGCTATTTGACAAGTCAGCAGTTTGGAATTGAATGCGTTTATACAAAAACACGTTCAGACAAATTTTACTTTGACAATTTGAGGGTAGAAGGTTATTCTTTTGTAGATACATTTTTGTATCCCCAAGCCAACGATATAGTCATAAATGAAGTCTTGTTCAATCCCATTGATGGGGATAACGATTTTGTAGAAATAATTAACCGTAGCGACAAGACCTTATGCCTTAAAAACTTACAATTGGGCAACTATTATGCCAATGCTCCAGCCAATTTTAAAAGCATTACGGACTCATACAACTTTTTAAAACCTCAAGAAATATTAGTCTTGTGTCTATCTAAAGAAACGCTATTACATTACCACCCCCTAGCTTTAGAATACAGAATCATAGAATTAGAATCTATGCCCTCTTACAATAACGATATGGGGGCGGTTGTATTGAGTTTAGATAGTACCATTATCGATGAGTTTCATTACGATGAAGGAATGCATTTTGATTTATTAACGGACGTTGAAGGGGTATCTTTAGAGCGTATTAGTACTGAAATAAATAGTATTAACAATTGGCATTCGGCTGCCGAACAGGACGGCTTTTCAACCCCTACACTAGTTAATTCCCAAGCCCAACTATTGCTAACACCTCAAGAGATAATGACTCTAAGCCCAGCTATTATAAGCCCTAACAATGATGGGGTGAATGACTTGCTGAGTATTCAATTACAATTCAATACTAGTGGCTATCGAGGGCGGATACTTATTTTTAACCCCCAAGGATTTCTTATTAAAACTCTAGTAAATAATGCACTTTTTGGCACAAGTGACATCTTTTTTTGGGACGGCACAACGGATAGAAATGAAGTTGCCAAAGCGGGATTATATATCGTCTGGCTAGAGGCAACGCACCCTCAATATTCTTCTGTTCTAGAAAAGCAAACTACTGTTGTTGGCCGAGAGTAATAAATGGTGTAATTTTGCGTTGTCTTTGCATATACTTTCCCTTTTCACTTCTTATTTCTGAAGCTGTTGGAATAAGCTGAACAGCAACGTAAAACTTCCGAAGTAAGCACGAATTTAATTCCTTAGAAGAAATGAAAAAAATCATTAATTTTAGTAAATTAACTCTTTTTGTTTTAATTTTATTCACTACTAGTTGCAAAAAAGAATTTTTACCGACACCAACAAAAGATGATGTGGTAAAGAAATTTAAAGGCTTAGAGGTTAACCATAAAAATGACTTAGAAGCATTAAATTATACAATTGAAGATTACCAAGAGTTATATTTAAACCGTTATAAATCGACAGCTAGAAGCAACGCTACGCTTGACGATATTGATTATCCGAGTCTAGAGACATTAGCTCAAATAGAAGAGGAAATAATACCAAATTATCCAGATGTCTATGAAATGAGTGATGAAGATATCGATAGAATAAAGCTAGATTTTCCATCACTTTCTGATCAGGAAATTGCAGAAAATTTAGAGGTCATTGCTGAATATTATGACAAAAACATACAGTATGATTACTTCCAAGAGTTACTAGATAATCTTACTCAAAATACTTTTGAAAATGCTAGATTATCAGGGGGTTATCCTGGAGGAATGTGCTCTTATGAGTTTTGGTACATAGCAGGAAAACCCACGGCAGCTTATTGTATCAATAAGGCAAAGAACAAAGCCTTAGAGATGACAAATTCTCAATTTTCAGGACAAAGTAAAAGTCAAACTAAAGCAGATGCTTTTAGGCATGGAGTTTGGAATGTATTAATAGCCAAATATTATGGTACAAAGAAAAAAAGCGTAACCAAAGGAGTGAATTTAGCAAAAGGCTTTACAGATAGGCACGAACTTTGTAACTTAGATGCTGGTATAAAAGATTGGGATTGTGAAATGGACTATCACAACAATTATGTCGGGAGAGATTACTTTCAAAAAAAGAGTTATATCAAAACTAAAAAACGAAAGCTTTGGTTTAAGAAAAAATGGTTAGTATCGCCATCAGAATCAGTTATTAAAAATGCCTTTAAAACTAAAGCCAATAATGCAACAAAGGTTGGTAAAAGTGTTAATAAGGTTAGGCAAGTATCTAAATACAAACTAGTATATTTTGAAAATTAAAATGTTAAATAATAAAATTTTTGGACTGCTAATGATAGTTTTGTTAGCGTCTTGTGGTAAATCTAACCTTTTCTCTAATCGCTTTACACTTAATGTAGAAAATAATACAAGTTATTATAAAAGTATGAAGCTTGTTATCGATGGAAGTACGGGCAGATTGGATTCGATTGTATTTGCACTTCAGCCCAATGCAGAAGAAAGTTTTGAGTGGAAAAAGCCAAAGATGGATGGCGAGGGAACAGTTCTTTGTTATCTCAACGATTCTTCGGTGCACGGCTGGTATTATACCAACAAAAGCTTTCTAGTTGACGAAACAGACATTATACTCTTCCAAGACTCTATATCGATTGCTGACCACAAGGGTTATTAATCAAGCAACTATAAGTTTTGAATTCGATTTAAACCCTTTGGACTATCCAAAGGGTTTTTTTAGTTAAATTTGAAGACTAATAAAATCCCTAAACTATGAAAAACAGTGTCCGACTATTTAAAATCTTCTTTTATCTCTTTGCCGTTATCTTTTTAGCCTATTGGTGTGGTACCCACGAATGGGTGAAATTGAACAATCTAGCAGAACTTAGCCTATTCTCTTGGGTTTCGTTCTTCTTTTTCAGTTATATATTTTTAGATTTTGTTTTTCGACTATACCAAGCCTTGAAACCTTTAGAATCACAAAATACCAATACCAATCTAGAGCAAGAAGACGATACTACAGATAATGCTTTATAAATCCGTATTTTTGGAACTTGATGGAAGTTTCAGAAGACATAAAATCAGTATTACAGAACCTTAGCACCGAGCCAGGAGTATATCACTTTTATGACGCTAAAGAAGCTCTTTTATATGTCGGCAAGGCTAAAAACCTCAAACGCAGGGTGTCGTCTTATTTCAATCGCAAACACGACAGTTTCAAAACGACTTATATGGTACGCAAAATACACCGTATCGAAACCCTAGTCGTCGATACCGAAATGGACGCCTTATTGCTTGAAAACAACCTCATCAAAAAATACCAACCTCGCTACAACATCTTACTCAAAGACGATAAAACCTACCCTTGGATTTGTATCAAAAAAGAACCTTTTCCTCGAGTATTCTATACCAGACAACTCATCAAAGACGGTTCTGAATATTTTGGTCCCTACACCAATCCAAAAATCATTAGTGCTATGCTGAATTTTATTCGGCAGATTTACCCTCTAAGAACATGCAAATACCATTTGTCTGAACAAAATATTCAAGCGGGCAAATTCAAAGAATGTTTGGAATTTCATATTGGAAATTGCTTAGCCCCTTGTGTTGGCAAACAAGAAGGCCAACATTATGAGCAAGACGTGGAACAAATACGCCAAATATTAAAAGGAAACATACGTTCTGTAGTTCAACATTTCAAAGCAGAAATGTTCAAGCTATCAGAAAAGATGGAGTATGAAAAAGCCCAGGTTGTAAAGGAGAAGATAGAACAGTTAGAACATTATCAGTCTAAATCGTCTATCGTTAGCCCAAGCATTAATGACGTTGATGTTTTTAGTATTGTTTCCGACCAAGACTACGCTTATGTTAACTTTTTTAAAGTGTCTAGTGGAGCTATCATACAAGCCCACGCTATGGAAATAAAAAAGAAATTAGACGAAACGGACGAAGAGCTCCTCACAATGGCTATTACAGAAATTCGCCAACGTTTTCACAGTACATCTAAGGAGGCGTTTTTAAATATTCCAATAAAATCCAAATGGCAAAATTTAAAAATTTCAGTTCCAAAAATTGGCGATAAATACAAATTAGTCAATCTCTGTTTTAAGAATGCTAAAAACATACAAAAAGACCGTATTCGTAAAAATGAAGAATTGCGTCATCGATTAGACAACAAAAGGGTGTTGGAGCAGTTACAACACGACTTGCGACTCAGTTCAAAACCTCGTCATATCGAATGTTTTGACAACTCCAATATACAGGGTACTAACCCAGTGGCAGCTTGTGTGGTCTTCAAAAACGCAAAACCCAGCAAGAAAGACTACCGTTTGTTTAATATCAAAACCGTATCAGGTCCTGATGATTTTGCATCTATGCAAGAGGTTGTATATAGACGCTATAAACGCTTGATGAATGAAGGTCATGATTTACCTCAACTTATCGTTATTGACGGCGGTAAAGGACAGCTTAGCTCTGCTTTGAAGAGTTTAGAAAAACTAAATCTACACCATACCATAGCCATCATAGGTATTGCTAAACGATTAGAAGAAATATATTTTCCTAATGATAGTATTCCCTTATATTTAGACAAACGCTCCGAAAGCCTGAAAGTCATTCAGCAACTGCGTAATGAAGCCCATCGTTTTGGCATTAACCACCACAGAAACAGAAGAAGTAAAAATAGTCTTGGGACTTCATTAGACAATATCGTCGGAATAGGCCCTAAAACAGTCGATACTTTAATCAGTCATTTTGGTTCTGTAAAACGTGTTTTAGAAGCCCAAGAAGACGAACTCACCAAGTTAGTAGGCATGCGCAAAGCACAGCTTATTTTGGAGATGAAAAAAAAATGATACAATACAATTAATAGCTTTATTTGTCGTTATTTTGCAAAATAATAACACTGTATTGTGTTAACATTACTTAAAATTTAAAACCATGAAAAATATTCTAACTACTGTATGTACCCTAGCTGTATTATTTTGTTATTCCCAATCTGTCACGGTAAGGTATAGCGAAACAATGGACTTATCTAACGAACTAGCTGAAATGGAAATGCCTGAAGATTTAGGAGGTTTAAGCGGTGAGTTTATTAAAAATATGATTTCTAGCGCAATGAATAAGCCATCAACATTTGAGCTGAAAGCCAATAAGATTGGAGAAACTATATATAGTGCCATTGAAGACGAAACAGAAGAAAATGGTTCAATGATTTCAATGTATGTTAGTAGTAATGAGGATATTATATATACAAATTATCAGCAAAAAACATATACACAACAAAGTAACTTTATGTCACGCAAGTTTTTAATAGATGGAGAGATAAAACAGCTTGACTGGACACTTCTCAATGAAGATTCGCGCATTGCAGGATATGATTGTAAAAAAGCTTTCAGCTTGGATACGCCAACAGATACGGTTTACGCTTGGTATTCCGATGCCATACCCTTTCAATATGGACCAAAGAAATTTGGTGGTTTGCCAGGACTTATTTTAAAAGTGTCAATCGAGGGAACGGAAATTATAGCCACTTCGGTATCTCTATCAAAAGATGATTTGGAGATTAATAAGCCACAAAAAGGCAAAAAAGTTAGTGCTCAAGAGTTTGAGGAAATTCAAAAAAAGAGGATGAATGATATGGGAGGCAGGGAAGATGGATCTAAAATAGAAATAATTACAATGTAACACGTATTAATGAGAGCATTAATATGTACGCTATTCCTTTTACCATTACTCTCCTTTACACAGAATACAATTTCTGGATTAGTAAGCTCAAACAATCAACCACTAGCCAATGCTATGGTAGTAGTTTATTCGGCAGATTCATCCGAATTCCTCACACACACTAGTTGTGATATTCAAGGACGTTACGATTTGTCCCTTGCAAATGGCAGTTTTTTTTTAAAAGTCAGCCACCTTGGCTATTATACAGAGCAAAAAGCAATAACCATTATCAATAGTTCAAAGATTGACTTTGAGCTTAAAGAAAACCCACAACTTATAAATGAGATAATGGTAGAGTCTAAAGCCATGGAATTTGTAGTTAGCGGTGACACAACACATTATAATCTTGATGTAACAACAAACGGCACTGAAGAAAGCCTAAATGATATTTTGGAAAAACTACCAGGAATAAATATTGACGATAACGGCAAAATACATGCTAATGGAAAGAAAATAGATGAATTACTTGTTGATGGCAAACCCTTTTTTGGCGAACAGCACCAACTTGCAGGTGAATATATTTCTTCGGATATGATAAGTGGTATTTCTAAATATGAAAATTATCAGGATGCTTATGATTTAAATGATAATGAACCAACAGGAATTACGGCATTGAATATTCAAATTGATGATAATTATAAAGGGCAGTTAAAAAGTCAAATAGAGGCTCAGGCAGGTTATAAAAATCGTTACTATTTATCCACAATCTCATTTTCTTTAAAAGAAAAATCCAACTTTTATTTACTTACAAATTCAAACAATTTAGGTAAACAAACATTCAGTATAGAAGATTATATCGGTTTTCAAGGAGGAATAGAAAAATTGGTTGAACAGAGCAGTCAGTCTTTTGGCTCAATACATTTCGATGTACCAGAATTTTTATTCACAAACAATGAGGTTAAATCTAAAAACGAACATTTAGGCGCTCTTAATTATTCGTACATTCCTACAAATAAGTTTAAGTTAAACACGAATATTATAATCGATAATGTAAACGCAATAGAACAACAGCTAACACAACAACAATTTTTTAATAACCAACTCAATACAATTTCTAATAGAATAGAAAGTAAGTTCATCATCAACAATAGTCATGCTAATATTGACTATAAGCTAGACTCAAAATCGAAATTAAATTATACGGCGCATTTTGCACCAAAACTCAATGACTTAGCCAATGACGACACCTTTAATTCAAGACGAATAGGCGAGGAGAGAAAGCAAAAAGGCTTTTCTACTAACCATAATATAAGTTATAGCAGACTTTTGGGTAAAGCCAAGCTAAACAGTGCTGTTTTTTTAAATCATAATAGCGAAGAAAACACCTTGCTTATTCAAGCTGATACGTCTTCTTCAACAAACTTAAATCAAGCATATGAAGTAAATGAGTTAATCAGTAGGAATAAAAGTTCATACGGCTTAAATACTGAGCTCAAAGTTAAAATAGCCGATTATTTATCAACTAAAGTTTACTATAAAGTATCAACGAACAATGATGTCTTTAACACATCTCTTTTCAACAATCGGTCTGAGTTAAATCATTTCGAAAATCAGTTAGGGTTGATATTTTTCAAGAGGAATAATACTTTTTTTAATTATCAATTAGGCACCAATTATTCTATTGTTAGGCGTAATTTTAACTCTCTAACTCATCACTTTTTGCCTTTTGCATCAATTCTTTTAAACTTCAGTCAATCCCATAGCTTGTCACTAAACCTAAACCAAAAAATGGAGTATGTATCGGCAAAACAATTAGCTTCAGAAATCTATATTGTATCTTATAATACTTTACATCAGAATCTAAATCTTAAGCCCAATGATTATGCAAAATATAGTATGATAGATTTAAATTATAAGATTTATGATATGTATTCCGGAATAAACGCTGTGATAGGCGGAAGTGTTAGTGAGGGTAAAGATGTATTTACCAAAAATTCTTTAATATCTTCAAATGCAACTACTCATTTATCAGTAAAAAGCCCATATAGTTATGATTATAGACTCATTGCTATAATCGGAAAAAGGGTTTTTATTTTACCCCTAAACATTCAAACTAAAACATCTTTTAATTCTTCTGAGCAAATAGCATATCTGCAAGACTCAGAACAGACCACCTTGAGTAATACATTTTCCACTCAAATAGAATTAAAGTCTCGCTTTAAAAATCCTATTTTTAATTGTGATGTTGCCTATAAATTACGAATCAATCAAGTAAAAAACAAAAACAACTTAAAAATCAATCAAATAACAGTCATAAATCCTCATATTAATTTAAATTTTGAGTTTAAGAACTTAAAAGCAAAAATCAATACGTCGCTTAAATCATATTCAACTGAAAATTACACTCAAGAAAGAATTTATTTGTCACCCACTTTTAAATATCATAAAGCTAAATCCAAATGGGAATTTAGTTTAAGTGCTAACGATATTTTGAATTTAAATACTAACGAAACCTATATCTTAGAAAATCACTTTAGCTATATTGAAGAAGAGGTTAGAGAGATTTTAGGTGGCTATATTACAGCTGGCATCAAGTTAAAGTTGTAATAAAATTTAATTCCTTAACTTTGTAGGACTTAAAACCAATAGCCATGAAAATTATCCAAACAGCGGAGAGGGTATCTCATGAGGACATCTCCGATAATTTTGTTTTTCAACGTTCTTTATTAGCCTATGTAGAGGCATCAAAAATTGTTTCGGGCAAAGTCCTAGAAATAGGAACAGGTAGCGGATACGGTATAGATATCATTTCGCCTTTTACCGATAAATTTGTTACCATTGATAAACACGATGCTAATATTTCAACACATAATAAAGACAATGTAGAGTTTATCCAAATGAGTATGCCTCCAATGAATAACTTTGAACGTAAAACCTTTGACTTTGTAATTAGTTTTCAGGTCATTGAACACATCAAGTACGACGCTTTTTTTCTGTCAGAAGTAAGCAGAGTACTAAAAAATGGAGGGAAGTTTATTGTAAGCACACCAAATATTAAAAAAACACTAACCAGAAATCCTTGGCATATACGTGAATATACTATTTCAGAACTCGAGAAGAAAATGTTAATTCACTTTAAGACGGTTCAAAAACTTGGAGTTTTTGGAAATGAAAAAATTGCCAAATACTATGAGAAAAACAAACAAGCAGTAGAGAAAATTACTAAGTATGATTTTTTGAATTTGCAATACCGTCTGCCAAGACAATTGTTGCAAATACCTTACGACATTCTAAACCGAAGAAACCGAAAGAAATTACTTAAAAACAATACAGCTCTAGTTGAGGAGATTGCGATGACAGATTATTATATAGACGAGGCTAATGACGACTGCTTTGATTTATTCTTTATAGCACAGAAAAACCCTAACCCTAAAAAGTATAATTTTTGAAAGTAGCACGACTAATACCATTTCTATCACTAGCTATCGTTTTTTTTTCTAATTGTTCAGAAAATTGCGAAGAAGACAATCCTTTATGTAGTCATACGCCACCAACAGATGAGTTATGTGCAGCTTATTTTGAAAGGTGGTTTTACAATAGCGAAGAAAATGCTTGCCAACAAATTGGGTATAGCGGTTGTAATGAATGGGGCTTTGAATCTCTTGAAGCGTGTCAAGAGTGCGACTGCGACTAATTCAACTTATCGGAAAGTAAACGCATCTCTATTACAGGAGAAATCTTTTCATATAAAATGTGATATACTGCCTTTGTAATAGGCATCTCAATGTTGTATTGCTCGTTAATTTCTTTGATACATTTAACAGCATAATAGCCTTCTGCTATCATATTCATTTCTAGCTGTGCCGACTTTACAGAATAGCCTTTGCCTATCATATTTCCAAAGGTTCGGTTTCTACTGAACTGAGAATATACAGTAACCAATAAATCACCCAAATAGGCGGACTCTTTGATATCCCTTTTTATGGGGTGTACAGTATCTACAAAGCGTTTGATTTCTCGTATGGCATTAGAGGCTAAAACGGCTTGAAAATTATCACCATATCCTAGACTATGGCAAACTCCAGACGCTATGGCTATCACGTTTTTTAGTACAGCAGCAATTTCAGTACCATAGATATCTTCAGAAACATTAGTTTTGATATATCGGCAAGTAATTTGCTCAGCAAACCATTCTGCTTTTCTAACATCTTCACAAGCAACCGTTAAGTATGAAAGGCGTTCTAAAGCGACTTCTTCAGCATGGCACGGACCTGTTACAACACCTATATTTTCATAAGGGATATGATAGATTTCGTGTAGATAATCACCAATTATAGAATTATTCTCAGGTACAATTCCTTTTATGGCTGACACCACAAATTTATCTTTTATTGATACACTCAAGGATTCTAGAGTTGTTGCCAAAAAAGCAGATGGTACGGCTAGTACAATACAATCAGCAGTCTCAACAATAGCATTAATATCAGAATCGATAGTGAGTTTGTTAGGGAATAACTCGGCAGCACTAATGTAATTGGGGTTGTTGCCATAGCGTTTGATGTGGGCAATATTATCCTCATTACGCATCCACCAACTAACAGATTCTTGATTTTCTGAGAGCATCTTAACGATAGCTGTTGCCCAACTACCACCACCAATTACCGCTATATTTTTGAACAAAGACATTTATTCTTCGGTTTTGTTTTCAGGCTTCATCTGAGGGAAGAATAACACATCTTGAATAGAGTTGCTATTAGTCATTATCATTGACAGTCTATCAATACCAATACCTAGTCCAGCTGTAGGGGGCATACCATATTCTATTGAACGTAGAAAATCTTCATCTAAGACCATAGCTTCTTCGTCGCCTCTTTTTGCTAATTTTAGTTGGTCCTCAAAACGCTCTCTTTGGTCAATAGGGTCGTTCAATTCTGAAAAGGCATTACATATTTCCTTACCATTACAAATGGCTTCAAATCGTTCTACCAAACCTTCTTTATCTCTGTGTTTTTTAGCTAATGGTGACATTTCAACTGGGTAGTCTGTTATGAAAGTAGGCTGTATCAATTGCCCTTCACATTTTTCTCCAAAAATCTCGTCAATTAATTTACCTCTTGCCATAGAGGAATCCACGCTAACCCCTAAATCTTTAGCTGTTTTTGCCATAGTTGTCTCGTCCATTTCAGAAATATCAATACCTGTGAAGTTTTCAATGGCTTCATACATAGTGTATCGCTTCCATGGTCTTTGGAAGTTGATGAGGTTTTCGCCAACTTGTACTTCAGTAGTGCCGTGTAGGTCTAAAGCAATTTTTTCTACCATTTCTTCCACCAAATCCATCATCCAGTTATAGTCTTTATAAGCCACATACAGTTCAACTTGAGTAAACTCTGGATTATGAAATCGACTCATACCCTCATTTCTAAAGTCTTTAGAAAATTCATAAACGCCATCAAAACCACCAACAATCAGTCTCTTGAGATATAGCTCGTTAGCAATACGCAAATAAAGAGGCATGTCTAAAGTGTTGTGATGTGTTTTGAAAGGACGTGCTGCCGCCCCCCCATAAATAGGTTGTAAAATAGGAGTTTCCACTTCTAAATACCCTTTGTCATTTAGATAAGAACGCATAGAGTTAGTCAGTTGTGTTCGCTTAACAAACGCTTCTTTAACGTGTGGATTAACCACCAAATCTACATAACGCTGACGGTATCTTTTCTCAGGATCAGTAAAGGCGTCATATATTTTACCATCAGTATCGGTTTTTGGTAACGGTAATGGTCTTAGTGTTTTACTTAAAACAACAAAACTTTCTACATGTATAGAAATTTCACCAACCTTAGTAGTAAACACATAGCCCTTAACTCCTATAAAGTCTCCAATATCAAGGAGTTTTTTAAAGACGGTGTTGTACATGGTTTTGTCCTCATCAGGACAAATTTCATCTCGATTAAAATAGAGTTGTATTCTACCCGTACTATCCTGTAGTTCAGCAAAAGAGGCTTTTCCCATAACTCTACGACTCATCAATCGACCAGCAATTTGGATATTCTTATAACCAAGTTTATCAGAATTGTAGTTTTTCTTTATTTCAGTAGCCGAAACATTAACATCAAATAACTCTGAAGGGTAAGGATTTATACCCAATTCTAACAACTTTTGTAAGGACTCCCTCCTCACAATTTCTTGTTCTGACAACTCTCTATGCATGTAATTAATTTTCGGCAAAGATATTAAATAATTAACGCTCTAATTTTGTAGTTTTACACCCATTAAAAATAACCTTATACAAAACACATCTTTATTATGAAAATGAACGATTATATCAGCGACTTTACTAAGCACCTAACAGAAGCATTAGAAATAGGTCAGACTACTTTACTTAGCGAACCTCACGCTGATATTCATAACGTTCTTATTTGTGGTTTAGGGGGGTCTGGAATTGGAGGAACAATAGTCAACGATTTAGTATCTGAACATATCAATGTGCCGATAGCAGCAACAAAAGATTATAGCATACCCAATTTTGTAGATGAAAACACCCTTGTAATAGCCTCTTCATACTCAGGTAACACCGAAGAAACGCTGTATGCTTTGGAAGCTTGTCAAAAGAGAAGAGCCCAGATAGCTTGTGTAACATCTGGAGGGGCATTAGAAAAGTTAGCCAAAGAAAAAGGATTTAACTGCATAACAATACCTGGTGGTCAGCCACCAAGAGCTATGTTTGGGTATTCTTTTACTCAGTTGTTCTTCTTGCTCAATCATTATGGATTGATAGACAATTCTTTTATGTCTGAATTTGAAAAAGGGATAGCCCTATTAGATAGCCAAGAGGAGGCCATTAAATCAGAAGCTAAAGCGTTAGCCTCAAAACTATATGGCACTACCCCTGTAATTTATACGGCGGCAGGATTTGAAGGTGTTGGTGTGCGTTTCCGCCAACAAATCAACGAAAACAGTAAAATGTTATGTTGGCACCACGTTATCCCTGAAATGAATCACAACGAATTATTAGGTTGGAGAATAAACACAGATAATTTAGGTGTGGTTTACTTTAGAAACAAATGTGATTACGATAGAAATCAGGTGAGAATAGACATCAATAAAGAAGTCATTTCTAAATTCACGGATAATATTTCCGAGGTTTGGAGCAAAGGTGATTCTCGTATCGAAAACAGTCTTTACCACATTCATTTGGGCGATTGGGTATCGTGGTACTTATCAGAAATGAATGAAGTAGATGCTATAGAAATAGATGTAATTAACTTCCTAAAGAGTTCTTTAGCTAAGCTATAATGTATGCCTAAAGTTGTTTTTCAAGATTTAGGGCTCATCGATTATAAAGAAGCTTGGGACTATCAAGAAAAACGATTTAATGAAATCCTTGATGTTAAGAAAAACAACAGAAAGGAAAACAGAAAAGACCCTACCTTATCCTACCTCTTATTTTGTGAACACCCTCACGTATATACTTTAGGTAAAAGTGGCGACGAAAATAACCTCTTAGTCAATGAAGATTACCTTAAGTCTAGAGGAGCGACCTTTTATAAAATCAATAGAGGAGGGGACATCACTTATCACGGACCGGGACAGATAGTCGGTTACCCCATTTTAGATTTAGACAATTTTTTTACAGATATCCATAAGTATCTACGTTACCTTGAAGAAGCGGTTATCTTAACTCTTGCTGACTACGGAATTGAGAGCACACGTTCAGACGGTGAAACGGGCGTTTGGTTAGATGTAGGCAATGAAAATGCCCGAAAAATATGTGCCTTAGGAGTCCGTTCTAGCCGATGGGTAACGATGCACGGTTTTGCTTTTAACGTCAATTGTGATTTGTCCTATTTTGGCAATATTATTCCTTGTGGTATAGTCGATAAATCGGTGACTTCTATGCAAAAGGAATTGGGCAAGGAAGTGGATATGCAAGAAGTCCAGCACAAGCTAAAAGATCATCTCAAAAAGCTGTTTGACTTTCAGTTTGTGAATGAATAACTTGCTTTTGAATTTTAAAGCCATTTCTAATGAAACCACTTCTTACATTTTTAATCTCACTTTCAGTATTTACCTTTTTAGGTGTGGAAATGAATTGGTACAGCTTTGTTGTTTTACCGACTTTATCTTTGAGTTTATGTCTTGCCATAGTTCAAAGAAATAGGCTAATGCCTAATCTTATTTCAGTTCACCAATTTATATGTCTGTTTTTGATTTCTATTTATGTTCTTCATTTATCGGTATATTATTTGAACCCACCTTACCTCAAGCTTCTTTTTGAAATCGGTATAGCTGTAGCTTTATTGATTTTAATTGTAATAATAGCTTTGAGAATAAGTACAAAAGATGATAAAAAGGTCAAGGCTTATAAATTGTTATTGCAATACGCCTATCTTATCTTTTGTTTTCAGATGTTTCCTCTAATAGTTTCTTATTGAGTTTTGCCCTATAATTCTGATGGGATATTCTTATCTTTGAGCTTGTTATGCTCGAAAACATTTCCATTCATAAAATACTATTCCTAGATGTAGAAACAGTCCCTGTAGCTCCCACATTTTCTGAGCTTTCAGAGGAGTTTCAATTGTTATGGGCAGAAAAAACACGTTGGCAACGTTCAGAAGGCCAAACTCCAGACGAATTTTATGGACTAAAAGCAGGTGTAATGGCAGAATTTGCCAAAGTAATTTGTGTTTCTGTAGGTTACATTTATGAGAAAAACAACACCTCTTTTTTTAGGATTAAGTCCTTTTATGGCGATGACGAGCAGTTATTATTAAATGAGCTTAAAACACTTTTAGATGATAAGTTTGCTACTAAAAGCCATTACCTCTGCGCTCACAATGGCAAGGAGTTCGATTACCCCTTTTTATGTAGGCGAATGATTGTCAACGGAGTAACCCTACCTAAGATACTAGAAATAGCAGGTAAAAAACCGTGGGAAGTTCGTCACCTAGACACCATGGAGCTATGGAAGTTTGGAGATTACAAACACTACACCTCTATCAAATTGTTGGCGGCATTATTTGACATACCAACACCCAAAGATGATATTGACGGTAGTCAAGTAGCCAAAATCTATTGGCAAGAACAAGATTTGGAACGCATTCGAGTATATTGTCAGAAAGACACACTAACTGTAGCACAAATATTATTGAAATACATGGGTAAACCCATACTTACAGAAGAACAAATAGAAGTTGCATAATTAAACGATAACTCCTAAATTGAGGCCATAAATATACCTATCATGAACAATACCTTATTAGAATTTAAAAACCTTGTTACTGAGTTCCATACAGAAGGAAAAGTAGTAACCGCTGTAAATAATATAAGCTTTACACTCAATAAAGGCGAGACTATTGGTATTGTTGGTGAATCAGGCTCTGGAAAGTCGGTGACTTCATTGTCTGCCATGCGTTTAGTCCCTTCACCTCCAGGTAAAATTGCTGGTGGCGAAATCCTATTCCATAAAAAAGACGGAGAAACGGTTGATTTTTTACAAATTTCTGAAAAAGAAATGCGCAAATATAGAGGTAATGAAATAGCTATGATATTTCAAGAACCTATGACCTCTTTAAATCCTGTGTTTACCTGTGGCGATCAAGTGATGGAAGCTATTATGCTTCACCAAAACATCAGTAAATCTGAGGCTAAAAATTTAACCATTAAATTATTTGAAGAAGTTCAATTGCCAGACCCTGAAAGAATTTTTAACACCTATCCACATCAGATTTCAGGAGGTCAAAAGCAAAGGGTAATGATTGCTATGGCCATGTCTTGTCAGCCTTCCGTATTGGTTGCTGATGAGCCGACAACAGCCTTAGATGTTACCGTTCAAAAAACCATTTTGGAGCTGATGCAAAAGCTGCAAAAAGAACACGATATGGGAATTTTATTCATTACTCACGATTTAGGTGTTATTGCTGAGTTAGCCGACAAAGTAGTGGTGATGTACAAAGGAAATATCGTAGAACAAGGCAGTGTTTGGGATATTTTTAACAACCCACAACACCCCTACACCAAAGGACTATTAGCTTGTCGCCCTCCACTAGATAAGCGTTACACATTTTTACCGACAGTTGGCGACTTTATGCAAACCAATGAAAAAGGGGAGAATATAGCCAATGACATTTCTGTTGAGGACTTTACTAAAGATTTAGTAGTCTCAAAAGCAGAAAGAGATAAACAACAAAAAGCATTATTTGCTCAAGAGCCACTACTTCAAATTAAAAACCTTAAAACCTATTTCCCAATAAGAAATGGCTTTTTTGGGGGAATCACGGATTATGTGAAAGCAGTAGATGATGTTAGCTTTGATGTTTATCCCGGAGAAACCTTAGGCTTAGTTGGAGAGTCAGGTTGTGGTAAAACGACTACAGGAAGAACCATTTTAAGACTAAACGAGCCTACTTCGGGTCAGATGTTATATAAGGGTAAAGATATAGCCGCTTTCAACGAACAAGAACTCAGAGAGTTTAGAAAGGAAGTTCAAATTATCTTTCAAGACCCATATTCTTCATTAAACCCCCGTATGACTATAGGAAATGCTATTATGGAACCTATGCAGGTACATGGAATTTTAGCCAATGATGAAGAACGTAAAAAGAGAGTTGAAGAGCTATTAGAAAAAGTAAGTTTGGGAGCCGAACACTTCAACCGTTATCCCCATGAATTTTCTGGTGGTCAACGTCAACGTATTGGAATAGCAAGAGCATTGGCAGTCAACCCTAAATTCATTATTTGTGACGAGTCAGTATCTGCCCTAGATGTATCTGTTCAAGCTCAAGTTTTAAACTTACTCAACGATTTAAAGAAGGAATTTGGTTTAACCTACATCTTCATTTCTCACGACCTTTCTGTTGTAAAATACATGAGTGATAGAATGGTAGTTATGCAAAATGGTAAAATTGAGGAAATGGGTGATGCCGACCAAATTTACTTAGAGGCTAAAACACCATACACTCAGCGATTAATTTCTGCTATTCCAGAAGGAAGAAAAGAAAACATAAAGAAGACTAATAAGGCTTAAGCTATATTATCTTTCGCTTGAATTTTTCTTTCAAACCAATTTTTAAGCATTTTTGTTTTGTTTATCTGTTAAAAACGCTCTTTTATCAGATAGTTTTATGACTCGTCGAAAAACGCTTTTTTAAGGAGATTTTTCGTCTTACATTTGTTGTACTTAAGCATGAAAGCTTACGCTTCATAAATGAACTTGTTAAGGTTAAGTGGGATGTCGAGGTTAACGCCTCGGCATCTTTTTTTTGTTCAATTTTAAACAACAGAATTCAATTTATGACGTTATAAATTGAAATGAGAATAAGTTCATCAGCAGAATTAGCTTGTTTATCAGATAGTTTTATGACTCGTCGAAAAACACTTTTTTAAGGAGATTTTTCGTCTTAAATTTGTCATAGCTTAAGAACATGAAAGACTTACGCTTCATAAATGAACTTGTTAAGGTTAAGTGGGATGCCGAGGTTAACGCCTCGGCATCTTTTTTTATAGTACCATCTCTGGAATATCACCTTCAACAATTAATTTTCCTTCAGTAGCATTTTGGATGTCTTCTACTGTTACGCCTGGAGCTCTTTCTAATAATTTAAAACCACTAGCTACCACTTCAAGTACAGCTAAGTTGGTAACAATCTTTTTCACGCAAGCTACGCCTGTTAAAGGCAGACTACATTGTTTTAGAAGTTTACTTTCTCCATTCTTGTTGGTGTGCATCATAGCAACAATAATGTTGTCAGCAGAGGCTACCAAATCCATTGCCCCTCCCATACCTTTAACCATTTTGCCAGGTATTTTCCAATTAGCTATATCACCTTGTTCGGATACTTCCATTGCCCCTAAAACAGTTAGTTGAACGTGTTTTCCTCTAATCATTGAAAAACTCGTAGCAGAATCAAAAAATACGGCACCATCTAAAGTGGTAATAGTCTGTTTGCCAGCATTTATAAGGTCAGCATCTTCTTCTCCTTCAAAAGGAAATGGACCCATACCTAAGACTCCGTTTTCAGATTGAAATTCAACATTTATTCCCTCAGGAATGTAGTTGGCTACAAGAGTAGGAATACCTATTCCTAAGTTTACATAATAACCGTCTTTTAGCTCTTGAGCAATACGTTTTGCAATACCAATTTTGTCTAGTGCCATTATTCTTTAGTTCTTACGGTTCGTTGTTCTATTCTTTTCTCGTAATCTTTACCTTGAAAGATGCGTTGTACAAAAATTCCAGGAGTGTGAATACTAGCAGGGTCAAGTTCACCAGCTGGAACTAAATGTTCCACTTCCGCTACGGTTATTTTACCTGCCATAGCCATCATAGGGTTAAAATTTCTAGCGGTGCCTTTATAAATAAGATTACCTGCGGTATCTCCTTTCCAAGCTTTTACGAATGCAAAATCGGCCTCAAGTGCTGATTCTAATATATGAGGCTGACCGTTAAATTCTCGAACCTCTTTACCTTCAGCCACTTCTGTGCCGTATCCTGCAGGCGTGAAAAAAGCAGGAATACCCGCTCCTCCAGCTCTACAACGTTCTGCCAATGAACCTTGAGGAATCAAATCGACCTCTAATTCTCCACTTAGCATTTGTCTTTCAAATTCAGCATTTTCCCCCACATAAGAAGATATCATTTTTTTGATTTGCTTTTTTTGGAGTAGTAACCCTAATCCAAAATTATCGACTCCGGCATTATTAGAAATACATGTTAAACCAGTGATGCCAGACTCTGATAAGGCTTTAATTGCATTTTCTGGAATACCACATAAGCCAAACCCTCCGAGCATAAAGGTCATGTTGTTATCTACCCCTTTAATAGCATCTTCAATGCTTTTTACTTCTTTATTTATCATATCTAAATGAGTTAAAATTCTTCGTATTTTTCAATGCTTTCATTCTTAGAGCCACAATCTAAAAGGACATCTATGGATGGAGGTATTTCAAAAGACTCTGGATATATCCCAAGTGTCAAACTATCGGCATAAACCCTTTGCATATATTCGGCCCAAACCGGCAAAGCCATATTAGCTCCTTGACCGTAAAAGGTGCTTCTGAAATGCACACTTCTATCTTCGTTACCAGACCAAACACCAGTTACTAAATTCGGAGTAATTCCCATAAACCAACCATCAGAGTTATTTTGAGTTGTTCCTGTTTTACCACCAATCTCATTTTCAAATTCATATTTTCTTCTTAACCTGACACCTGTTCCCATAGTTACATCAGCATGACGGTTATACACTCCGTCTACCACGCCTTGCAACATTCTAACCATCAAATCGGCTGTTTTTTCACTCATAGCCTCGTTGGTTTTTGGATTAAATTCTTGTAGTAAGATGCCGTTTTTGTCTTCTATTCGACTTACAATAAGTGGCTCTGTCCAAATTCCTTTATTTACAAAAGTAGAATAAGCCCCTACCATTTCGTATACTGATAAATCAAATGTTCCCAAGCATATTGAAGGAACTGGGTCAAGCTTACTTGTAATCCCCATTTTTTTAGCTAAATCTAAAACAGAATGAGGACCAAACTGTTTCATAATATATGCGGTAATGGTATTTATTGAGTTAGCCAATCCAAAACGTAAACTCATTAACATACCTTCGTATTTATCATCTGAATTTCTAGGCACCCAATCTTTATCAGGCAAGCCCCATTGGTTTTTTTCAAAAACTACAGGCACATTGGGTATCTCGTAGCAGGGGGAGTACCCCTCTTGCATTGCTAAAGCATATAAGAATGGCTTAAAAGTAGATCCTACTTGTCGTTTTCCAACCTTAACATGATCATATTTAAAATATTTGTAATTGATGCCTCCTACATAAGCCTTTACATATCCAGTGTTGGGGTCCATACTCATCATGCCAGAATGAATAAAATACTTGTAATAACGCACGGAGTCTAAGGGTGTCATTATTGTATCCCTTTCACCTTTCCAAGTAAAAACCCGCATAGGTATTTTGGTTCTAAAAGCTGAATTTATCTCTTTCTTAGAGGCATTTCTACTTTTTAATTTTTTATAACGATCCGAGCGTTTCATACCTTGCTCAAGTATGGCATTAATTTGGTCTTTATCAAAGTCTTTGGGAAATGGTGCGTTTGTGTAGCCTTTCCAATGTTTGAAAAAGTCATCTTGAAGTGACGCTATATGTGAATGAACCGCCTCTTCAGCATATTGCTGCATTTTGGAGTTTATGGTGGTATATATTTTTAAACCATCGGTATATAAATTATAATTTGATCCATCAGCCTTTTGGTTGTTTTCGCACCATTCTTTAAGTTCTCCTCTAAGGTGTTCTCTAAGGTAAGGTGCTAAACCTACGTTATGACTAGCTTTTTTGAAGTCTAAAACAATTGGGTTTGTAGAAATAGAATCATATTCTGAAGCGGTAATAAAGTCATACTTCTTCATCTGTGAGAGCACAACATTTCTTCGTTCTTGAGTTAGTTCTAGCCTTCTGTTGGGGTTGTATAGAGAGGGGTTTTTTAACATGCCAACAAGCATGGCAGACTCCTCCACTGTTAGTGCATCTGGAGTAGTATTGAAATAAATTTGAGAGGCTGATTTTATTCCTACAGCATTATTTATGAAATCAAATTTATTGAGGTACATGGTTAGAATTTCTTCTTTGGTGTACTGTCTTTCTAATCTAACAGCTATGATCCATTCCTTAAATTTCTGCATTACTCTTTCTAATCCAGACGCAGGTTTTTCAGTAAAGAGCATTTTTGCTAGTTGTTGTGTTATAGTACTAGCTCCCCCTGAGTTAGAGCCTGTTACAACGCCTTTTATCGCTCTTAACAAAGCTCTGACATCAATGCCAGAGTGGGATCTAAATCGAATATCTTCAGCGGATAATAGAGCGTTCACTAACATAGGAGACAACTCATGATATTTCACGTTACTTCTATTTTCAAAAAAGTATTTTCCTAATACCACTCCGTCAGAAGAAATAATTTCTGTAGCTAAATTACTTTTGGGGTTTTCCAATTGTTCAAAGCTTGGCAAATCACCAAACAAACCAACCGAGGTTAGATACAAGGTTACTAATAGAATTATTATAGGGCTAAGTATAAATAGCCAAACCGAAAATACTTTTTGCCTTTGCGATGTTTTTTTCATCATTTATGGTCTTGTTTTTCTATTCTTAAACCGATTTCCATTATTCCGGGCAATTGCTCAATTTTAGCTAAATCGCCATGCCTCATAGCTTGTTCAATTTCAAAAATATATTTTCCTTGTTTAAGTAAACGATAGCTTTTGAAGTGGCATTGAATGTCCCAAATATCACCTAATCCAGTCCCTAGCCATTTGCCGTCTTTTTGAGCTAGAATACACTCCAACGTATCTGTTTTCAATGTTCCTGCAGGGTCAATAGTGTTAACAAATAGCCATAGATTAGAAAAAGGATATGAACTAGAATGTCTGACATTCACTTTTAAATTTACTTTAGAAATGGAATCGGTATTGTTATATTCAAAAGAAGGTTTGTTTGATAAATCCCAAACTGTATTTTCGATAGAAATATTTTTCTCATATAACCTGTTTGAATCGCATGACAACAACGAAAATAGTATAAGTGCTATAAAGCAATATTTCATCATATTTTTTTCTTTTTTCTTTTGTACAAGCGTTTCTTATTACCTTTCTTTTTTTTCTTAATTCGATTATCAAAGCGGTTAATACTATCTTGCCCCACTACATTTTCGTAATCATTTTTAGGCTCGTCAACTTCATTAAAAAATTGTTCTAATTTTTCAGGGAAAACACCTTTGGTATTTTGTTCAATAACTTCGTTGACATAGTCTAAAGGCAATTCTACTATGGATTCATTAGCTGAACCGGGGTAGGAATACCACATTTTTCGTTGAAAAATATCCATTTTAACAAACGAGCAATCGCCTAATTTAGTTTTTAGCTTAATATTATTAGAAGGAAACTCTTTAATTCCCTCCATGTAGCTATCCAATTCGTAATTCAAACAGCACTTTAGTTTACCACACTGACCAGCTAATTTTTGAGGGTTTATAGATAGCTGTTGGTATCGTGCTGCTGAGGTGCTTACACTTCTAAAATCTGTTAACCAAGAAGAACAACACAGTTCTCTTCCACACGCTCCAATACCACCCAATCGTGCGGCTTCTTGTCTTGCGCCAATCTGTCTCATTTCTATTCTAATCTTAAATTGAGACGATAGCGATTTAATTAATTCTCTAAAATCTACTCTTCCGTTAGCTGTGTAATAAAAGGTAGCTTTACTCTTATCTCCTTGATATTCTACATCACTGATTTTCATTTCGAGACCTAACAATTCGGCTGATTTTCTAGCACCGTACATTGTTTCGTTTTCTAAGGCTACTGCTTCCTTCCACTTTTGTATGTCTGTGTCTTTCGCTTTTCTGTAAATGATGTTTAAGTCATCAAGATTTGAGGCTTTAATTTTTTTCTTCATCTGTAATTTAGCCAAGACACCTACAATAGAAACCACTCCAATATCGTGTCCTGAATTGGATTGTACGGCTACTACATCACCAACTTGTAAAGGAATTTCTTTTGAGTTATTATAAAACTCTTTACGACTTCCCTTAAAGCGAACTTCAACACCATTAAAGCTATTTTCATTAGTTGGTTCTTGTATATTAGACAACCAATCGAATACCGATAATTTATTACAGCCACCACTACCACAATTGCCGTTATTTTTACAGCCTCTTGGTAATTCACTACCACAACCTCCTGAAGAACATCCTGAGCAACCCATAGTTTAGTTTGTAGTTGTTTGCAAATTTATACTTTTAACGTGAAGAAGTACAATCATCTTTAGTGTCAAATCCATAAAAATGATTTTTGCACTTCCATTTCTAGCAATGTGTTGATATGCGAGCTCCAATTCCTCAATAATTTCTATAGCATTATTTTGATGAATAAAGGGGGCAAACTTTTCGGTAAAAATGGCTTCTTCTTGTCTTACTTTTTTGATGTTATGGTGTCCAAAATTTTGAATCAAACTTTCTCTAACCATATGTAGAGCATATTGTAAAAAGCCCTTTTGTTGTTCTCTGCCCCAAGAATTAGCAACATCTACCCAATTAGCCAAATCAACCACCTTAGCTTGATAGCACATTCTCATCCAATTTTGAAATTCTTGGGTATTTTGCTCTAATAAATTATTGCCAACTAAAAAATGAATGGACTTACCGATGTTTCCTTCAGAAAGTTTTGCTGTTTCATCTGCTCGGTCTTTATCAATGTTATATTTATCTTGAAGAAAGGTCGAAAGACTAAACTCATCTGTTGGCTCTATTTTAATGCTTTGTAACCTAGAAACTATAGTGGCTAGTAAATTTTCAGATTGACTTGTTAGTAGTATGAAGATAGTTTTTTGTGGTGGTTCTTCGAGTAACTTTAACAGTTTATTTGCTGTTGGTCCGTGCATTTTTTCACTATGCCAAATAATGACTACTCTATACGAACCTTCATAAGGTTTTAGGATTGTTTTTTTACTTAACTCATTGGCTTCATTTACACTTATAAAGCCTTGTTTATTGGTTGTGCCGAGGTGTGAATACCAATCTTCTTCAGAAGGGAATGAATTTTTTTCTAAAAATTCTCTCCAATCAGAAAGAAACATATCGCTTGTAGGATGAGTTCCACGACCTGTAACAACAGGAAATACCCAGTGTAAGTCTGGGTGGCTTAGTTTAGCACTTTTAAGACAGGAAGGGCATTGACCGCAAGAATCTTCTTCTGTTGGCTGAGCACACATCAAATATTGAGCAAAAGCCCACGCCATTGCTAAGCTGGAAGAACCATCATTACCTAAAAACAAATGGGCATGACTTAATCTATCGTTTTGGATAGCTTTAAGTAATTGCTGTTTTGCTCTAGTGTTGGAAGGAATATCTCTAAAAAGCATAGTTGTGTCTTTCTAACTCCTCAAAGGTAATGAATAAATCTTTTTTAGATTACTTAAAGAAAATATACATTTGCCTAAATTTTCACAAATGAAACACCTAGATTCTTTTCCTTTTCAAAACCAACGTTTTCTTATTAGGGTAGACTACAATGTGCCGATGGATTCAGATTTAAACATCACTGATGACACCAGAATGAGAGCAACTTTACCCACTATAAACAAAATTATTTCTTCGGGAGGTTCTGTTGTTTTAATGTCTCACAGAGGCAGACCAAAAGGTCAAGACGATAGTTTGTCGATGCGACATTTAGTAGAACACTTAAGCAACCTATTGTCACAAGAGGTTAAATTCATTGACCAATGTGTTGGTGACAAGGCAACAAAAGCCAGTAAATCTCTAAAAAGTGGAGAGGTATTGTTAATTGAAAATTTACGTTTTCATAATGAAGAAACAGCTGGTGATATAGACTTCGCTAAACAACTTTCAGAGTTGGGTGATGTTTATGTAAATGATGCTTTTGGAACGGCTCATAGAGCCCATGCATCAACAGCAATTATTGCTCAATTTTTTAAGCAAAACAAATGCTTTGGCTATGTTATGGCCAATGAAATAGAAAACATTGATAAGGTCGTTGGTGGAGCAAAAAAACCGTTTACAGCCATAATGGGTGGAGCAAAAGTTTCATCTAAAATTACGATTATACTAAGAATGCTTGAAGAAGTCGACAACTTGATTATAGGTGGAGGAATGACTTATACTTTTGTCAAGGCTATGGGAGGAGAAGTAGGTAATTCATTGGTTGAAGAAGATAAATTAGATTTAGCTCTTGAAATTATTGAGACCGCTAAATCAAAAGGCGTTAGACTTTGCATTCCTACGGACTCTATGAATGCGGATAAATTTGATAATGACGCTAATAAAGAATATTCTTTAGTTGGTAATGTTCCAGAGGGTTTTATGGGCTTAGATATAGGTCATCAGACGGCTCAACAATTTACTGAAGTAATAGAGCAATCTGCCACAGTTCTATGGAATGGCCCAATGGGTGTTTTTGAGATGGAAAACTTTTCTCAAGGGACAAAAGCTATTGCCGATGCATTAGTTAGTGCCACACAAAAAGGAGCCTTTACATTAGTAGGAGGAGGAGATTCTGTTGCAGCTATTAACAAATATAATTTGTCTGACAAGGTGAGTTATGTTTCTACTGGCGGAGGAGCTATGCTTGAATATTTAGAGGGCAAAGCATTACCGGGAATTGCAGCTATAACTCAAGATTAATTTTTTCTTCCGTATCTTTCCATATCTTATCCGCTTCTTTAATTAAGGAGTCGCCGTCTTTCACGTTGGGCATAATAGAGGGAATCATATTGGAAATGGGCTTATACAATACAGATTGTTTCTTTTGCTCTACAGGAATCAGCTTTAGGTAGTAGTCAAAGGTATTGATAATGAGTAGCAAGGCACTAAGTATAAATGCGGTTTTCAATACACCGAAGACACCCCCTAATAAGCGACTAATTATTCCTAAAGCAACTGCTTTTACAATTTTATCAATAATAAATCCTACAAGTTTTACAGCCAGAACAATAACAATAAAAGTGATAGCAAAAGAGACTATTGGCAGGAAAGAAGATTCTATAGCAAACTGTTCTTTTAAATAAGGGTGAATATTATCTGCAAAATGAACAGCACCATAAATACCAGCTATTAAAGCTATTAAAGTAGCTAATTCTTTAACAATGCCCTTACTAATTCCTTTGTACAAACCCCATAATAAGGGAACAGCTAAAATGATATCTAAATAATTCATAAGACTTCAAAAGTAGTATTTTTGTGCGATGGAAAATAGCTTAGATAAAAATTGGAAAGATTTAGTGGTAAAATTAAGTCATCGATTTGGTGAGGGCTTAGATTTACAGGCCATATTATTTCTTATTGGCTTACAAGAATTGGGTCAAGGCTATCAAAAGCTAACTAAAAATCAAAAGTTAGACGTTATACATGTCGCAGTTTGCGCTTTGCTAAGTCAGTGGGGGATTTATGAATTCGCAGGACACGATGAAGAAGGCTGGCCTCATTGGAAAGCCACAGATAAGCTGCCAAGTATGAATGCTAAACAGCAAGACGAAATGATAAAAGAGGCTATTATAGAATACTTTAACTAGTTCAGTGGTAGTATTTCTATGTTTTTATAAATTGTTTTTCCTCGCATTAAACGTATAACAGTAGTGCCATACAGAAGGGTGTCAGCTGACGCAGACTCAGATAATGTGTAGGCTTCAACATTCATTAAGGCTTCAAGTTCAAGAACATGTTCTGTTTGTCCATTGAAGTCAGATACTAAAGTGCTAACAACATTCGTTTGAGTTACACCAACTATGTCTTCTTGGTATAGTTTTACGATTGCACCACTTACGGTATTTCCTTCCGAATCATAAACGGTAATAATACCTTTAGTCAAGGGTTCTTCGTAGCACGATGACATAGAAAATAGTGTAATAATAACAATCAGCAGTCTACTTATCTTCATTTTGTAAATGATTATTTGTTAATTTGCTTATTCAAACAAAGATAGTAATAATATGAAACCAATTTTAATAGCTGTATTTGCTCTAACATTTAGTCTTTTAGCGCACTCACAAGAGCGAGTAAAAGTGAAAATATCAACCAAATATGGCGACATGGTTGCAGAGCTTTATGATGAAACTCCCATTCATAGAGATAATTTTATAAAGTTGGTCAAAGAAGGTTTTTATGACGGGACACTTTTCCATAGAGTTATCCCTGGATTTATGATTCAAGGTGGCGACCCTGTTTCTAAAGACGACACTCCAAACACAACAATAGGAAATGGCGGACCAGGATACACTTTGCCAGCAGAGTTTAACCCCCAATTTTTTCATAAAAAAGGAGCACTTGCAGCGGCACGAATGGGCGATGCTGTTAATCCTAAAAAAGAGTCTTCGGGTTCACAGTTTTATATCGTTGAAGGCCAAGTATATGATAATAATACCATTGACCTATTTGCCCAAAGGATGCGGATAGAATTTAGTCCTGCTCAGAAAAAAGCCTATACAACCGTTGGAGGCACGCCGCATTTAGATGCTAACTATACCGTATTTGGTGAGTTAGTGGAAGGATTAGAGATTATCTCAAAAATATCCAATGTCACTAGAGACAAAAACAACTTGCCTAAGGATAAAGTAATTATGAATATAAGCATAATCAAATAGATGTTAGATAAAGTAAAGGTTTTACTAGAAGAGGTTTCATCATATTCCCCTAAAAATCTAGAAGAGTTAGAACAGTTTCGCATCCAATATCTTGGTAAAAAAGGTAAGATGAATGATTTGTTTGCAGCTTTTAAAGAAGTGCCAAACGACCAAAAAAAAGATTTTGGACAAGCTTTAAATCAGCTTAAACAAGCTATTCAGGATAAATTAGATGAAGGAAAGACTCGTTTTTCTGAAAGTACTCAACAATCTTCAGGTTTAGATTTATCTAGACCAGTGACTGAAGACCAACTAGGCAGTAGACACCCCTTATCATTGGTGAGAAATGAAATTGTTGAGATTTTTAAGCGCATAGGGTTTACCCTTTCTGAAGGACCTGAAATAGAAGACGATTGGCACAATTTTACTGCTCTTAACTTGCCTGACGAACATCCTGCTAGAGATATGCAGGACACCTTTTTTATTCAGCAAAACCCAGATATTTTATTGAGAACTCATACCTCCTCTGTTCAAGTTAGGTTTATGGAAAATAACCAACCTCCCATTAGAACATTATCTCCAGGTAGAGTATATAGAAACGAAGCGATATCCGCTAGGGCACATTGTATATTTCATCAAGTAGAGGGTTTATATATTGATAAAGACGTTTCTTTTGCCGACCTTAAACAAACGTTACTTTATTTTGCTAAAGAGATGTTTGGGGACAAGACAGAGATTCGTTTACGACCGTCTTATTTTCCCTTTACAGAACCTAGTGCTGAGGTAGATGTTTCTTGTAACATATGCTCTGGCAAGGGATGTAATGTATGTAAATACACGGGTTACCTAGAAATATTAGGTTGTGGTATGGTTGACCCCAACGTTATTAAGAATTGCGGTATTGACCCTAATGTATATACAGGCTTTGCTTTTGGCATGGGGATAGAGCGTATAGCTATGCTCAAATACCAAGTCAAAGACTTGCGTTTATTTTTTGAAAATGATGTTCGTTTTCTAGAACAATTCAAATCTACGTTTTAGTAAAAAGAGTATCAATCTTTTATTTCTCTATCCTTAAATTGTTTTTGGCAAGGAATTGCCCATAGGCTTTTTGATTTAAGTAAATCAATAAACAATCGGTCACTTTGTCCTTTGCCAAACGGAAGTTTTTGGTCATTACTTTCTTTTTCCTTAGCTTTTTGTATAGCTAAAATTATATCGTTTTTGTTGTGGCTAGTGTGTATGATACTTTCAGACTTTGCTCTATTGAGTTGTCTGTTGCCAATATCAATACTGTTCACCCCATAATAAGGAGCCTCTCTAACACCTGCGCTACTATTACCAATAATGAAATTACAGTGTTTTAATAGCACTAAAAAATATTCAAAACGTAAAGAAGGAAAAATAGTAAACCTAGAGTTATTCTCTAATTCTGATAAAGCCTGATTGACTTGCTTACTCCCCATATCGTTATTAGGCTTTATTACAATATAGTTACCATTATCTTCTAAAACCGCTTGTACTAAGCTTTTGGCGTGGTCGCCATTATTTGTGTCAGTTGTTACTGGGTGATACATCAATATGTTATAGTTTTCATAAGGGATATCATAATAGCCTAATGTTTCTTTAATTGTAGGCAGGTTTTCAGAAAACATGATATCAACATCAGGAGAACCAATAACATAAATTTGATTTTCTAATTCACCCATTTGCAACAATCTGTTTTTAGCCTCATCATTAGCAACGAAATGAATATGGCTTAATTTACTAATGGAGTGTCTAATCAATTCGTCAATAGTGCCAGAAACTTCACCTCCTTCAATATGCCCTACTAAGATGTTATTTAGCGAACCGACTATAGCACCAGCAAGAGCCTCGACTCTATCGCCATGAACAATTAATAAATCGGCTTGTACTTCTTTCACAAAATTAGATAAGCCTTCAATGGTTTTAGCCAAAGTCAAGTCCATAGTTGACTCCTCTGTATGATTAGCAAAAGTGTGGATATTTTGAAAGCCAGACTTTACGATTTCATTGACGGTATACCCATATTCTTCTTGTAGATGCATACCCGTAGCAAAAATATGAACATTAAATTCTTTAGCTTCAGAGCTGATTTTAATTAGCGACTTTAGTTTGCCAAAGTCAGCACGAGTACCTGAAAGAAATACAATAGTTTTATTCAAAATCTTCCCAGTTTAATTGTTCATCATTTTCAATATCTCTTGTGGCTTTTCTTCCTAATATAGAATTAAAATGCTCTGCCAGTATTGTTCCTGTTCCGGGGCGTTTTACCCAAATATTTTCCATACTTAGCACCTCTCCCTTTTTTATAGCTTGAATAGAGCATACTGTTGCAAAAGCAAAGTCTATGGTAACCTGTTCTTCTTTGGCAGGTCCTTTTGTTCCGCCGCTTTGCTCCCATATAATATGACTACCTTCAATAAGTGCTTTGCAGTTTTCTTCGTCCATAGAACACACTATGTCGGGTCCCTTTCTGCCCATATGATCGGTAAAATGTCTTTCTAAAATAGATGCCCCTAAAGCTACGGCTGCCAAACAGGCGTGATTAGTAAGGGTGTGGTCCGATAAGCCAAAGGTTGTACCTGAAAAGTGATTGGCCATTTCTTGCATAGCACCAAGTCTTACTAAGCGGTTGGGAGTAGGATATAAGTTGGTGGTATGTAATAAAGCATATTGAACTTGGTGCTTTTCAAAGATAGAAACAGCTTTGGCAATACTCTCAATGGTATTCATGCCAGTACTCAAAATAATGGGTTTGCCAAAAGAGGCTATATGTTCTAATAATGGATAGTTGTTACATTCTCCAGAACCAATTTTATAGGCTGGGACGTCCCATTGGCGTAATCTATCGGCGGCGGCTCTAGAAAATGGGGTGCTAATAAATATCATGCCTTTAGATTCAACATATTCTTTGAGTTCAAATTCTTCTTGTTCACTCAAGGAGCAACGCTCCATAATCTCATAAATAGAGACATCGGCATTTCCAGGGATTACTTTTTTTGCAGCTCCACTCATTTCGTCTTCTACGATATGTGTTTGGTGTTTTACGATTTCAACACCTGCTCTGAAGGCTGCATCTACCATTTCTTTAGCTACCTTCAAACTACCTTCGTGATTAATGCCAATTTCAGCAATCACTACCGGAGGGTATTCAGCTCCAATTTTTCTTCCTGCTATTTCAATCATTGTATTCTTTTGAAATTAATTCTGCCCATTTCCAATCCAGTTCCGTATCAATATCTACACTACCATAAGGATGTTCTATGAGCATGGCTGTTGGGTTTTCACTCATCAGCTTACCATTTTTAGCTAGTTCAAATGAACATATATACAACAATCCATTTTCATAGTATAATGGCTCTAAATCTTGTGATCTTTGACCAAATTCATAGGTGTAGTGTTTAAAGGCAGAATGTTTGATTTTACCAAGTTTATGCTTACTTAAACTTACCGTTAAAAGACTATCGCTTTTCTTTTCTTGTAGTAAATCGAGAGCTTCTTTAAACATTTTTTTTGGTCGCAATGGATTGGTAGGTTGTAGTAATACAACAAAGTCATATAATTTTTCCACTCTTGACACTACATCTTTAACAACATCTGTAGTTGGCGTTTGGTCTTGAGCCAAACTTTCGTTGCGCCATAGTATAGGAATATTGTATTGTTCAGCGATTGACCCAATTTGTTTGTCGTCAGTAGAAATGATAATATCACCACCAATGTAGCTTTGAGCATATTTAATGCTATGCACAATGAGCGGAAAACCATTAAAAGGCTTAGTATTTTTGCCTTTAATACGTTTTGAGCCTGCACGAGCTGGTATAATGACTAATATTTTACTAGAAGAACTCATTATATACAAAGCTATCATATTTTTTATAAAAAATATAATTATTTATTTGGCATGAAATTTTGGCTCTAGAAAGCGTAAGAAATAGAAACATTCAAGGAATTAAATTTCTTTATAACGCTACAGTTTTGTAAATTGCATGTCATATCAATAACCCAATCCAAACCATGAAAAAGAACATTGCCATCTTACTATTTGCATCTATTATTCCCACTTTATTTTATGCCCAAAACAGTATAAAATTAGAGTTGAATCACATTTTTAGAGGACAACCCTTAGTTTACAATCAGTCATATACTGACTATCAAGACAGAGCGGTGAACTTTTACCCTGTTAGGTATTATATGTCTTCGATCAAGATTACTCACGATGGGGGTCAAGTTACACCTTTAACCGATATTTATATACTAGGTGAAGGCAACGTCACCAATTATAGTATTGAAAATACATACGACATTAATAGTGTAGAAAAAATAGCTTTTGACTTAGGAGTAGATTATGATGCCAACCATGGTAATACGAGTAATTGGTCTGCTTCTCATCCTTTAGGGCCTAAAACTCCACCTATGGATTGGGGTTGGCCTGCGGGATATTTTTTCTTAATCTTAGACGGTAGGGTAGATAATACAGATAACGGCTCTCCAAACAAAGCATTTCAGCTTGAGTGTTTCGGAGATGAATTATTGAGAACAATAGACCCTATTACCTTTGAGGAGCCAATAACAGCCATTAACTCTGAAATCACCTTGCCACTTTATGTTAATATAGAACGTTGGTTCAAACAAATGGATTTTGAAACTATAGGAATACAGCATGGCGCTGGAGCTCCAAATATTAGCGTTGTGGACAATACCAATTCTCAAAATGTTTTCACGGCTTCACCTGCTGAAACTGTCAATATAACAACTCAACTTGAAGATTTAGCATTTATTAGTGTAGACTACAGAATGCCATACGCACCTACCTTATTTTACAAATTACCAAAATCAAACTACTCTTTAAGCATCATTGATATGAGTGGAAGACGAATGGTTGATGAAAAAAACATAGGTTTTGAAGGCAATTATTTCGTTAAGTCCGAACTACCAACAGGAATATACTATGCCATTTTCACGAGTGAAATGGGGTATCAAAAGTCTCAACAATTTATCGTAACTAGGTAGTAGATGTTTAAAACACTTTTAGTTTTATGTCTTAGTGTTTTTGGAATTATACTAGTAGATAAAAGTTATGAATTGATAGTTCCTCAAGGCTTTCCACAACCTTACATTCCAGAAGACAATTCAATTTCAGCAAAGCGTATTGAGTTGGGAAAAAAATTATTTTTTGACAAAATGTTATCTAGAGATTCCACTTTGTCTTGCGCAAGTTGTCATGTGCCAAAGTTTGCCTTTACCGACAGAAGGACTAAAGGAGTTGGTATAAGAGATCAAGAGGTTTCTAGAAATACACCAACATTGACCAATGTTGCTTATCAAGACAAGTTTTTGCTCGACGGACTAAATCCGAGTTTAGAAGCACAAGTTAATATTCCAATACACGAAACTAATGAGTTTGACTTTAGCGTAATTCTAGTGGCTGAGCGAATGAAAAAGAGTTCAGAATATGTGCAGCTATCCTTTGAAGCTTATGGAGAAGAGCCTAGCCCAAGAGTACTTACAAAGGCTATTGCCACATTCGAAAGGACACTAATTAGTGGTAATTCAGCGTATGACAAATACTATTTTCAAGGAGACACAACGGCCCTAAGCCAGTCCCAAAAAAGAGGTATGCATCTTTTCAAAAATAAATTGTATTGTTCAGAATGCCACAGTGGATTTAACTTTACAAATGGCGGACTAACTAATAATGGCTTATATTTAAATTATCCAGACTCTGGTAGGATGCGATTATTTGGCAAAGAAAAAGATAGAGCTATATTCAAAGTGCCTACATTGAGGAATATAGCCGTAACTTATCCCTATATGCATGATGGTAGTATACAAACATTGGAAGAAGTCATTGAGCATTATTCCAAAGGCGGAAAAAACCATCAAAACAAAAGTGCTTTTATTAAACCTTTTGTGATAAATGAATATGAAAAAGCAGATTTAATAGCTTTTTTAAAAGCATTAACTGACTCAACATTTTTGAGCTTTAACGAGTAAGAAATGAATTTTATTTAATATTCGAAAAATTATTATGTCGATTTTATTTATAACTTTAATGAATTAAAATGAACAACTTAAAACCTGTGTTATGATATCAATCAAGAAATTTTTTTCCTTATTATGTTTTATTTCAATACTATCTATATCTACTAGTTATGCTGGTGGAAATAAAGTAAAAAAGAAAATTAAAGTTTGGGGCAATTGTGGAATGTGTAATAAAGTCATTGTTGATGCCGCTCAATCTATTGAAGGTGTTCTGTCTGCTAAATGGAGTTCAGAAACAAAAATGATGGTCGTTAAGTATAAAAGCGACCAAACGGATATAGACGAAATCCAAAAGAAAATTGCCTCGGTGGGATACGATACAGAGAAATACAAAGCCGATGATGAGGTTTATGAAAATTTGCACTACTGCTGCAAATACGATAGAAATTAAAATATATATAAGAAAGTATGAAGAAATTAATTTTATGTTTTGCAGCAATCTTAACAACACATTTATTAGTAGGACAAACTACAGCGACTAACTTCAACGTTGCTAACTGTAACGGCGAAATGTATAATTTATTCGAGGATTTAGATCAAGGCAATGTCGTTGTAATTACTTGGATAATGCCTTGTGGGCCATGTATAAGTCCAACGGTTTCTACCTATGTTGCTACGCAATCATATGACCCAGAAAAAGTAAAGTTTTTGTTGGTTGATGACTATGCCAATACCAGTTGTTCGCAGCTACAAACATGGGCATCTAATTATCAGATGAATGGGGTTAGTATTTTTTCTAATTCACAGATTAAAATGTCTGATTATGGAAGTGACGGTATGCCTAAGGCTGTGGTGGTTGGTTGTAACTCACATAAGGTTTATTTCAACAGAAATTTTGATGAAAACAATTCTACTGACGGTTTAAGTGCTGCTATTGATTTGGCTTTATCAGAGTGTGGTAGTGTTAGTGTTGAAACAACGACTGCTAATCAAAGCGTACAAATTTATCCTAATCCAGCACAAAACCGAATTACTCTCACATCAGAAAAGAACAATCCTATGTCAATTATTATTGTAAATATGCTCGGAGAACTTATATTAGAAAGAGATAATTTTGAGTCAGGGGCTCAAATAGATATATCTCATTTGCCTCAAAGCAATTATATAATAAAAATTAAAAATGAACCTAGACGTTTTGTTTTTAGCAAAATAAACTAGAAAATCAAAATTTAACATACCATGAAAAAATATATAATTGCGATAGTTTTGTTGTTTTTTGTCAATCTTCTTTATTCACAAGGTTGTTGTTCTGGGGGTGCATCAAGTCCTATCGCTGGAGGTGCAGCATCGGGAGTTTTACTTAAAAACCAGTTAGAAATAGCTCCATCTTATCAATTTGTCTCCACTCATACATTTAAAACAAATAGCAACAGAGATACCGTTTCTATACTTGATGATACACTTAGAACAAACTACTTCTTTTTAAGAACAGATTATGGTATTACCGATAAACTGACTATGTCAGTTGCTTTGGGTTATTTTTTAAATAAAAAATTAATTAATAAAAGTGAATCCTACACGTCTTCAGGCGTTTCAGATTTAATCATTTTTCCTCGTTACAATTTATTTAATTGGAAAAGAGATAATCATAGAACAGAAATTACTGTTGGCCTAGGCTTGAAAGTTCCGCTTGGAAGTTATAGAGACTCTAGCCTTAAATTTTCGCACCCATTAACTGGTGATTTGTACGCTTTTAATCCAACTGCTGTACAATTAACTAATGGCTCTTTAGACGCTATGTTTTATTCCTTTTTCTATAGAAATTACCCTAAAAGAAAGTTAAGAATTTTTGCTAATACTTTATACATCAAAAAATCTTACAATCCCTTGGGGCAAAAATTTGGTGACCTCTCAAGTTTAAGTTTTAATGTTGGTAAAACAATCTACAAAGGCTTATCTCTTACTGGTCAGATAAAGTATGAAACAGTAGCTAAAACTCAAGCTGAAGATGGAGTTGATTTAATAACCTACAATATAGAAGACCACAATACGGGTAGTAAAAAATTGCTTTTTATTCCACAAATAGGTTACTCTCAAAATGATTTAAGTTATTTCGTTTCGGTTGATATACCCTTGTACCAAGATTTAAACGGCTTTCAGTTTGCCACACAAAATCAATTGACTTTTGGAGTTTCCTATAGGATTTTCACCAAGGAACCTGAGGTTGGCGGTGTGATTAAATAATTTCTTTGAAAGGGTTTCTCTGAATCCAATTGCTAGGCTGTATATTTTCTAAAAAAGGTCTAAGTAAACGTCGTAAAATGGGGCTTTTGAGATAAACAAATATTTCTGAGTGGATTGGTTGTGCGCCTACGTTACTTTTGAACTCGGCGGCAGTTCTTCCTAAGATGAGATTGCTTTTTTTATTACTAATAGCTGATTTAATAGTTTCGTTAAGAATCCTTTCGTATAAACAATGACTTTTATTATAGCGATAATCTAAGCCAATAAAATAAGAGTATAAGTTGTCATCATCTTTTAGTTCAGATGAAAAAGCAACCATTTCATCAGCTAAAAAGTAAGCAAAGACTTGACACTTTGGATTGTCTGAATCTATTAAGTCTGTATAAATAGAGGTGTTAAAAGGACTAATGCCGAAGGCAGACTTTTGATGTACATTATCAAACAGTTCTTGCATTTTTTCAGCATGTTTTATAAGTTGAGTTTTAGTCAATATTTTAATTTCTATATCCTTACTTTTTTTCATTACACTTTTCAAGCGACTTCTGTACTTTTTTTTAAGTGCTTTTGTGTAATCTTCAAACGAATTCCAAATCTTTGATATCTTTAAGTGCATATCTTGGTCTACCACAACCTTTATCAATTCAGGAAAAACCTCAGTAGGTTTTTCGACTTTTAATTCATTAAAAAAATGATCTGGAATAATAAATTTATTGGCGTTGAGGTCTTTTTGTATACGCAGCAATAAAGAGTTAAAAAAATCAATGTTGTTGGAAAGTTTGACTGCAGAAAAATTAGAAATATTAGTCAATAGACCGTTGCCGAGTGCCACAACTTTTAAATTTAACAACTTTAAAACTAAGTTTATGAGGCTTCTCTTTACCTCATTCTTTTTCTGATAATCACGAATTCTATTACTCCGAATGTTAAATTCTTGGGCATAACCAATAGCTTTATTCTCCTTATCATCAGCTACATAATAAAGATGTCTAATGTTATTTTTATGATGTCTCTCAAATGCTAATTTAAAGGGTAAAGACAAGAACGAATTTTTCTGACACAAGCCTTCCCACTCATTTTTATCTAAGGTTTTGGAGCCGATATGTAATTGGAGTGTTACCACATTTAAATTTAATTAAAGTGTACACAAAAGTAACAATTAAATAAAGCTCAGATATTAAAATTACGACATCAAAAATTAGAGATAAAACTACTCGATATTAAGATATAAAATATCTGTATGCACACAACCAGCAGCATTAGTGCTATAATGATAGTATGTGCCACTACAAAAGTAGTTTTCACCGTGCCATGTATAACTATATGTCGCGCTATGACTAGTACTTGACTCAGTAGATGCGTTAATGGTTAATACAAGCTCTTTATCGGCAAAACATCCTTGAGGAGCCAAAACGGATTGGTAATAGGTTCCGCTAGTTGTGTATAGTTGACCAGAAACGTCCCATGTATATTCATCACACGCTGTTACACTTGTTGAAGATATTAGAGGATTATTTATGGTCAAATTAAGCGTGTAATCTTGACATGTTGGCGAAGTATAATAATAAGTTCCTGTACAAAAATATGTTGTTCCAAACCATTCGTATGAACCTGATGTTGTTATATTGCTTACGGGATTCCCTGCAAGAGGAACTACTGTTATATAATTAGAATAGGTTTCAGATATACTACCATTAGCATTTGTAGCTGTTAGTGTGACATTAAATGTACCTCCACTTGAGTATGAATGTGTAGGGTGTTGTTCGTTTGATGTATTTCCATCTCCAAAGTTCCACAACCACGATGTTGGATTGTGAAGGCTTTCATCTGTAAAATTTACTGCTTCATTTTGACAAACTGTAGTTTGATCAGCAGAAAACTCAACAATTGGCTTATGTTTCAAATCAATTTTCCAAATACCTCGTCCAAAAGTTCCAGCCACTAATTGAGCGCTAGTTTTATGTATTTCTAATTCTTTGACATATACATAAGGTAAACTATTGTTGTTGAATAATGACCATGTAGTACTAGTGTAAGAAGGTAATTTATAGACCCCAAAGTCAAGCCCAGCATATACTTCTTCAACATTTTCGTCTAAAATTATGCAGTTAACTGGTATATTAGGAAGTGTACCACTCCTATTTGACCATGAAGTGCCACCATTTGTTGACCTAAAGACTTTGTTAGAAGCTGATGTTCCTGAGAAAGTTACCCAAACTGTATTCGGGTCAGAATCTGGTGTTGCGATATCTGTAATTATTAAATCTGGTAATGCACCAACTCCGATTTGCGCCCATGAACTACCACCGTTCGTTGTTTTGAATAGTTTTGACCCACTTGAATTCCTAGTCGAGAAATAAATAATATTAGGATTTGTTGTAGGACAAATTTGATTTATAACCTCATTACTAGTAACGTTTGTACCAGCTACAACTGTCCAAGATCCGCCACTATTTGTAGATTTAAACAATTTTCTATATCCCGCATATACGATATCATTGTTATTAGGATCCATTTCAAATGGTAGTTCCCATAAACCTGTTCCAGATTGACCCTCAGGGGTAATATCGCTAAACGGAGGAGATGAGGTAGCAGATTTTAGCATTGCAATTCCATACTGCACAGATCCAATCATAATATTTTCATTATCTTTATGAATCTTAGAATTAACTCCATCGCCCGCAACAGCTCTGAACCAACCGTTGTTATTTTTATACAATAGTGAATTATCTTGTGCTCCTGCAAATAATACATCTAAACCACTATTGGATTGAGATACTCCAAAATTATAAAATTGGGTTATGTTGAGTCCATCAGAAATATATGACCAATTATAACTATCATCGCTAGAAACACTAATTCCTCCATCGTGCCCTGCATATAACTTATTGTCTAAGGGATTATATCTTAAAGTGTGATAGTCAACATGTGTATTAATGTCTGAATAAGGCTGTGACCAAGAACTACCTCCATTAGTTGAACGGTATAAATTGACAGCACCAATATGTACAAAGTTGGCATCGTCAGAAGCAGCCGCAACACAAAAGTTATAGTCACATTGTTGACCAATACCATTAATAGCATTTGGTAGTCCGGCCATATTGCTCCAATTAGCTCCTGAATTTGTTGATTTAGCAGAGTTTTGGTACTGACTTGAGCTATTTGAAAAAGTAGCATATACCACATTAGCATTATTTGGCGTAACCGCTAAAGCCGTTCTATAACCCCCACTACTTTGATGAACGAGACTCCAACTTACTCCATTGTCTGTTGACCGATAAACCCTACCATTTAATCGGGTTCCTGCATAAACTATATTATGGTTTCCTGGCTTAAATTCTAAACTACTAAAGTTTCCGCTTTGGCGTTGGCTCCAACTCACACCACCATCTGTTGATCGATAAATGCCACTGGACGTAGAAACAATTAGTATATTGGATACAATTGGGTGTATAAGTATCCTAGATATTACTCTATTCGTTCCTGAAGGAAGTCCTGAGCCATTTAGTACTGTCCATGAAGTTCCTCCATTAGTAGATTTCAAAATTTTACTAAAAAAAGTATCTCCTCCGTCATAATCACCAGTTACCCAATAGATGACATTAGGGTTGGAATTTTGTATAGCTATATCTGAAACCCCTAGATTGGTGATAAAATCTGAAAGTACAGTCCATGTTGAACCACCGTCGGTAGTTTTCCAAATCCCTCCTGTTGGAGAGCCCACATATATTATATTAGCATTTGTTGGGTGAAACGCTATTGTATTTACTCTACCTATTCCGTTTCTATTTGTTACACTTGGGTGGTCGTAAGTTTTTGGATTATCTATTGGCCCTACAAATTCCCATTCTGTTGTTGAGGCTGCTGCACTCGATGGAGCCATAACCATTGGCGCAAATGGGGCATTATACTGATGGGTGTTGTAATAATAGACATTTAAAAATTCATTAAATACGGTTTCTGCATCATACACTCCTGTTGGGTACACTCTATCAACCATATGAGCTTCCCATCTTTTAAATTGTTTATATCCAGGAGCGGAATCACATGGTAGGTCGCCACAACCTTCATAGAAAGCAGCTTGTATATCATAGAAATTTTTTGAAGGGTCATACATCATTTCTCGCCAATTTTGTTGAGCAAAAGAATAAATGTAAGTACAGAATGAAAACAGGACTAATAGAGGTATGCGTTTTTTCATAACGTTTAAGGGCTTAAATCTATAGCAAATATACTAGTTTTAAATTAAAGAGTTGCTTTATGTTAGCCTCCTATTTTATTACCTTAACTTTGTACGCGTTAATTTTTTTAGCTGATGTACTTACGTTTTTCATTGCTTTTTTTTGTTTTTCTTATGTGGTCGTGTTCTCCTCAATTACAGTCACCTAGCACGATTTTTGACACTACATTAAGCCCTTCAGCACCTTCTTATGATTCACTTTTTTACTGGGCTTTTCACCCACAAAGAGACGATGCCAAACAGCTTTTGCCTAAAAATTATTCGGACACTCTTTTTGACCATCATCCTCTAGTAGATGTTTTTTATATTCATCCTACTTCCTATCACTCTGGTAATAATTGGAATGCTAGTCTTGAGGACTCTGTTGTAAATGTTAGCAGAACAGATTATTTACTACAAAATCAAGCCTCTGTATTTGCGGGTGTTGCTCGTTTATACGCTCCATATTATCGCCAAATGCACATCGATTCTTATACCGATTTAAGCAATGGATATCCTGCTTTTCACTTAGCTTACTCCGATGTTCGTCATGCTTTCCTTCAGTATTGGAGGCATTGGAATAACGGCCGTCCTTTCATTATTGCGGGACATAGTCAAGGAACAAATCACGCTGAACGTTTATTAAAAGAAGTCATATTAGTAGATAAAAAGATGTCTTACCAATTAAAACTGGCTTATTTATTAGGTATGCCCATTACGACTATTTCAGATGGTTTTTTACCTTGTGAAGATGAAAGCCAAGTCGATTGCTTTGTTTCTTGGCGTAGTTTTAGGTCGGGCTTTTACCCTTCAAACCCTATTGGAGATTCTATTGTAAGCGTAAACCCTATTCATTGGAAATCTACTAATGTCCAATCGGATTATACTAATCATCAAGGGATATTATTTCCTTCTGGGAAATTGAAATATCCACAGTCTTTATCGGTCAAAAATCACCAAGGAATGCTTTGGGTAGAACGTCCTAAAGGCTTGCTTTTGCGTCTTTACAAGCGTGACGATTACCATGTTGCAGACATTAATCTATTTTGGCTGAATATACGAGAGAATTTGCGTTTACGGTTGAGCAATTTATAAGTACACCTTCAAAGCATCCTCTATGCGAGTAGAATAGCAAGGGGAGAGCTGTTCTTGCTTCATCTTCCACTGTCTGCCGTAACCTTGTACGGCTAAGTGAACCTTATCCTTTCCGAATTTATCATTAATACTATCTAGAGCCGTCATAATAGACTGCTGCTTTTGACGATTTACGGTGTCAAATAAACTAAGTTGCTGTTGTTGTTGAGGACTTATATCACTAACAATAACCCCTGCTTTTTTGTACGTACAATCTGAGCGATATATTTTTTCTAAACACTTCAAGGCTAAGCGAACTAACTCTATAGAATCGTTGCTAGGGGTTTCTAATACTAGAGAAGTTAGCCCTCTATATTGTTTGTCAGTTGGTTTAAAAGGATTGGTATGAATAAACACGCTGATTCGAGAGGCGCAGCCTTGTTGTTTACGCAGTTTGTAGGCGCAACTATTAGCATAGTTACTTACAGCTTCTTTAAGTCCTTCTATATTGCTGATGCTTTTACCGAAAGAGCGTGAAGTACAGATGTTTTTCTTTTTACTAGCTTGTTCTTCTAAAGGGAAACAAGGCGTTCCTCTTAGCTCCTTGACCATTCTTAAGCCTACTACAGATAAGCGTCTTCTTATCCAACTATCGTCTGCTCGACATAAATCATAAGCGGTTTTAATGCCAACATCGTTTAGCTTACGAGCATGTCTTCTGCCTACACCCCAAAGGTCTTCTACTGGCAGCCATTTCAAGGCTCGTTCTATAATGGCTTTATCTTTTAAGACAAACACGCCTGACTTGGTATGCTTTTTGGCGATAAGACCCGCTACTTTACATAAGGTTTTAGTAGGCGCAATACCTATGGATATAGGAATACCTATATGTTGCTGAACCTTCTTCTTTAGAGCAATTCCTTTTTCTAAAGGGTTACCCTCTCCACTAAAATCCATAAATGCCTCATCTATGGAATAGATCTCCATAGCTTTGACTTCTTGTTTGATGGTACTCATTACTCGTTTAGACAAATCGCCATACAAGGTGAAGTTAGAGGAGAAGACTTGAACGCGATGTTGTTCAATGATGTTTTTAATTTGAAAAACAGGGATGCCCATTTTTATGCCAAGGGCTTTACTTTCGTTACTTCTAGCAATGACGCAACCATCGTTATTAGAAAGCACTACAATAGGTTTGTTTTCTAAGTGTGGCTGGAATACACGCTCGCATGAAGCGTAAAAGTTGTTACAATCCGCTAGTGCTAGCATTGGCTTTGTGTATAATAAAGGTCACTACTCCCCAGACTTGAAAGTCCATGTCTTCTGTTATTTTCATAGGTCGATAATTCTCATTGGCTGGCATTAAATACAGTTCATCATCATTTTTTTTGATACGCTTGACAGTAAACTCGCCGTTTACAACAGCCAGTATAATATCGTTGTTCTTTGGGGTCAAAGCTCTATCTATTACCATAACATCAGAACTTTTAATTCCAGCATCTACCATAGAATCTCCAATAGCTTTAACACAAAAGGTAGCAGAGGGGTGTTGGACTAAATAATCATGTAAATTTAAGTCCATATCTAGATAATCGTCTGCAGGTGAAGGAAAACCAGCAGGAACAGCATCGCCATACAGAGGAATGTCGCCTAGAGAGGAGTCTTCAATGGTATAAAAATTCAGCTTATTGTTAGTGTTTAGGAACTTAAATTTCATTGTTAGGGTTAAAAAAGTGCTATAAAGTTATTCCAAATATTGCAATTTTTTTAAAAAAGTCGATTTTTTTTATTTTTTGCTCTTATCAGATAATTTTAAAAAAAAGACTAAAAAAAGTGACTTTGTATAAGAAAAACATAGAAAAGATATACATTTTTATATATTTGTACCACTAACTAATTAAAATTAACAAGTTATGCTATTAGACATTCAAGTAATGAGGCCAGACGATTATGTTGGCTTTACGTTTTTTATCGGCTACATGGCTATGTTTGCCGCATCTGTTTTCTTCTTCTTTGAAAGAGGCAGTGTAGACGATAAGTGGAAGTTATCTCTTCTAATTTCAGGTTTAATCACAGGTATTGCAGCAGTGCACTACTTTTACATGCGTGATTATTACATGGCAACAGGAGATAATCCGACTTTCTTTAGGTATGTAGACTGGACTTTAACAGTACCATTAATGTGTGTAGAATTTTACCTACTTACAAGGGCTGCCGGAGCTACAAAAAGTTTATTGTGGAAATTAATCATTGCATCAGCATGGATGTTGATTGCTGGTTACATCGGTGAAGCATTTACAGATGGTTCAACTGGTCATTCTGTGAAATGGGGGGTATTATCTACAATAGGTTATATCTATATTTTATACACAGCATGGTTTGGTGAAGTCGCACAATTGGCTGAAAAGAGTAATTCTGATGTAGTCAAGAGAGGTGTACGTACACTAGCTTGGTTTGTATTAGTTGGATGGGCAATCTATCCAATTGGATACATGTGTATGGAAGGCGGATGGTTAAACACTGCTTTAGGATGGGAATCAACTAATGTTGACTTATGGTACAACATTGCTGATGCTATCAATAAAATTGGATTTGGTTTAGTGGTTTATAATATCGCTATTACTGAATCAAAATAATCTGTTCAGTATTTGATTAATTGTAAAAGCAGACGTACACCTAGTGTATAGTCTGCTTTTATTTTAACAATCTTTATGAATAGATTCACTTTCATATTTGTAGTTTGCCTCTACGCTTTATTTTTAATTTATCAAGCGTATAATGCTATTACACTGGAACAACAGTTGATTTACGCTTCATTTTTTATCTTGTTGTTTGGTATTCCCCACGGGGCGATTGACCATATTTTATTCTTCAAGAAAAAATCAATGACACAGCTAAAGTTTTACAGCTTGTATCTAGGCTTAATTGTTCTCTTTGTTTTGTTATGGTTAAAATTTCCCCTAATTAGTTTTTTGTTTTTTCTCATTTTATCCGCATTTCATTTTGGTGAATCACAATTTGTTGATGCCAAACTCACTTTAAGAAATTTTAATCCCTTATTATTTTTGTTTTGGGGCTTAGCACTTCTGGCTACTTTGATGTATTATAACATTAGTGAATTAGCAGCTATAACAGCTTACTTTCAGGATACTCAAGATTTTGGTGTGGTTTATAACGAGGACTTATTTTTTTATTTTTTCACGATTACTAATATTACGACATTAGTTTTACTACTATATCTTTTTGTTAAAAATCAGATGAGTATAAGACGCCTTTCGTCTGAGTTATTTTTAATAGCTCTCATTCATTTAACCTTTTTCCTCTTTCCTTTCATTATAGGCTTTACACTTTACTTTGTGGTATTGCATTCAATACGCGTAATGAATCAGGAATATCTTTTCTTCAAGTCTGAAGATGGTAGTTTTGGTTTAGTAGAGTTTTTAAAATTATTGTTGCCCTACTCCCTATTGAGTATATTTTTTACATCTGTGTTACTAGCACTTTCTCACTTGGGATATCTAGGAATATCAATTCCATTTCTTGCCATTATTATCATTTCGGTAATTACCTTGCCTCACGCTATCGTGATGCATGTTTTTTACAACAAATAAAGACTACTTGTTCAGGTTTCTATCAAGTACCTTTTCCAGTTTTCTGTCGCTAGTGCCTCCCCAGTGTTCAATTACTTCGCCATCATTGTAAAGATAGAAATATGGGAAGTATGGTGGTCTTATTTCTTCGGGCATATCTTCTTGCATAATATGTCTAAAGCCTAAGGAGCGTTTTTCTGCTTGAGCTTTAACAATGGGTTCAAATGTTTTACAAGGACCACAACCTAATTTTTTAATCATTACAATTTCCATAATCTTGATGTTTTTAGAAAGTACAAAAATACGCAATCCAAATTATAAATCATTAATTTTGTACTATGACCATTCAGCAAGTTGATGTAGAAATTATACGCCCTTTAAGAAGCCTTGTTCTTAGACCTGGACAACCCATTGAGTCTACCGATTATGATAGGGACAAAGAATTTCAAACACTTCATTATGCTAATATTGTCAATCAAAAAGTCTGTTCTATTGCCACTTTTTACCAAGAGCCGATGTTAGAAGTTGAAGCATTAGTTGCATACCGTTTAAGAGGCATGGCAACACATCCAAATTTTAGGCGACAAGGTTTGGCAAGAGCTATGATGTTACAAGCTATGGCAGATATTCAGCACTTAGGTTGTGATTTGTTATGGTGCAAGGCTCGTTTGGTCGCTATTGACTTTTACGAATCACTTGGCTTTATAAAGGTTGGGCCAATTTATGAAATTGAGGGGATAGGCCCACATTATACCATGTACAAACACTTATAGTATGCAAGATAGAACTTCATCACTTTTGGCAATTCGTCCAAATATAGACAGTATAGATAAGAGTTTAAAAACTAAGGATGTTGAAGCCTTTCAAAACAATGTATTACGCCCAATACTTAAGTTTCAAAATGAGTTGTTGCTTCAAATTTTTATCGATTATGCCAATCAATATAAAGGTGTTTTCTTTAAACTATCCAATCAAGAAAAATTGAGCTACATTCAACAAGCATTGGCTACCAACCAACGTTTAAGAAGTCTGATTTTAGGCACTATTATAGGATTATTTACTGTAGAGGATTATGGCTATTATAGATTAAATTTATCTGCTTTGAATAAAAGAATTATTACAATGACTATTCAAAGGTTACAAGGCCAATTGGATTATCTATCTAATAAAACCTAAATTTTATAGCCAATCAATGGGTTAATTGTTGCACTTTTTACAAATACCATTAACATTCAAATCGGTTTGTTGAATGATGTAGCCGGGTAAGTTTAAATCTTTAATATGTGTTTCAAGACAAAAGGATTCATTACAAATTGAACAGTGAAAATGCAGATGATTATGCTGGTGATGATGTTCATCACATTGTTCTTTACAAAGCGCATACTTTTTACCGTTAGAGTGTAAAACCTCATGTATTAGACCTTTTTCAATGAATAGCTTTAAGGTGCGGTAAAGGGTAATTCTATCAAATGAGTTTAAGTTTTTTTCGATTTCTTTAAGTGAAATAGCATTTTTAGATGCTGTAAAAAGTTTAAGCACCTCTAGTCTAAACGGGGTTTTTCGAATTTGTTTTTTTTCTAACATATTAATGCAACATTGTTGCGATTTTAAAACAAACAATTTATATTTGCAATTCTGTTGCAAAACTATGAAAAATATCATTTTAATACTATTTTGTTTGTTTTCTGTTGTTTCATTTGCACAGCAGAAAGGAGTGGTTACAAATATTGAAAAGGAACCTTTGGCAATGGCAGAGGTTTATCTTTACCCTTTAGGAGTCCTGACACAAACAGATGGTAATGGCGAGTTCAATCTAAACATAGATTTACCACCTAAATCAGTTTTAGTTTTTAGTAAAGAAGGCTATCAAACATTGTCTTATCAAACTGACAATAATGAGTCTTCGATTAGTATTACACTACAAAAGTTACACGTTGAAATTAATGAAGTTGAAGTTTCAGCAATTAACCATCAGCTTTCTTCGAATCAAGTCATCGCTTTACAATCGTTAAGTATAAACGGCTTTAATGATAATAACTTAAACTTAGTAGAGCGTTTGTCTCACATTCCAGGGGTTTATGAGCAATCAACGGGCACAGGCATTAACAAGGTTACAGTTCGAGGGCTTTCAGGTATGCGAGTGGTGACATACTTAAACGGTGCACGAGTAGAAAATCAGCAGTGGGGCGGCGATCATGGATTAGGCTTTACCGATTTAGGCCTAGGTAAAGTAGAACTAATTAAAGGTCCAGCCTCCATTATGTTTGGTGCGGATGCTTTGGCAGGGGCTTTGTATTTTGTAGATGATAGTTATGTGTCTTCTGGTCAGCCTGAATTAAAGGTGGTTTCAAATTTCGAATCAGCTTTAATGCGTTTTAATAACCAAATTATCTCGAAATGGGCAAAAGATAATTTTAGAGTGAACACCTATGCTGAGTATGGAACAGCTGCAGACTATAGACTGCCAAATGGTGATTTTTTATTCAATTCTCGGTTTAATAATCTAGCGTTAAAAACGGCTATGGGTTATAGTACTCAAAAATGGTTGCTTAATGTACGCTATCAATTTAATCGAAATATTTTGGGAATTCCTGCACATTCTCATGATGCTGAACCCACGTTAGACCAATTGAGTAGCTCTAACCAAAATAGGTATGAAACACGTCCTACACAATTTACAAACAATCATTTGTTGTCATTACAAAACACATTTTTTATAAATGACAACACACTCAAAGTGGACTTAGCTCATTCTATCAATAAACTACAAGAGTTTGAAGCGTGGACAATTTCAGAGTACGATACTGATTTATCATCAACTCAATTTAACACAACATTTACTAAGCTCTTAAGTCAAGCTACAAAATGGACTTTAGGCTCCCAAAGTGCTATTCAAACGAATACCAACAATGCGTCACGTTCCCAACTCTTACCTGATGCAGAAATCAAGGATGTGGGTGTTTTCTCAAATTTTGATTTCAATAAAAATAACTGGAGCTTATTGTTTGGCGTTCGTTATGATTATAGAGAAGTCAAGACCATTTCAGATTTATACGCTAATGACTTCAATGCTTTGAGCAGTTCATTTGGTTTTTCAAAAAGTATAAATGACCACAAACTTAGATTAAGCTATTCTTCAGCCTTTAGGACTCCACATTTTTCAGAGTTACTTTCTGATGGTGTGCATCATGGTACTCAACGCTATGAGATAGGAAACCCAGATTTGAAAGAAGAAAAAGGCAATCAATTGGATTTGACTTATGAATGGGCTAATGAACACTTGGGGCTTATTATTAACCCATTTTTTAATCAAGTGGATGATTTTATTATTCTAATTCCACAAGATAGCATGATAAAGGGCATGCCTCTTTATTTATATCAACAATTAGACCATGTTCAGCTCAAGGGTCTTGAAATGAATTTGCATTATCACCCTCATTTTTTACATCAACTGCATTTAGAGGAAAGTATTTCAATTATGGACGGGCAAACATCAGATGGACATTATTTGCCTCTCATACCAGCCAATACTTTTCAGACTAGAGCCAAGTATTATTTTCTGAATGATAATGTACTCAACTGTCGTGAACTTTCTTTGGAACATATCTATCATGCTTCACAACAAAACGTTGCTAAAAATGAAAGTCCCTCTGAAGATTATGCTCTTATCAATGCCTCTGCATTGTTTAGTTCTACATCAAAAAAAATAAACCTTTCACTAGGTGTAAGAAACCTTTTAAACGTGAGCTATATACCCCATTTATCTCGCTTAAAAAGTTATGAAATCCCTCATGTAGGGCGTTCATATTATCTAAAATTATGTTTAACACTTTAAAAAAAAATGATGAAAAAATTATTGATTGCACCAGCCTTAGCGTTGTTCTTGTTTTCATGTACTGGCAGTGACGATTGTCACGAATGTCACATTGCGTACAAGGCTACTCCTGATTCAGAAGAAGTTGAAGTAGAAATTGGAGAGTTCTGCGGTTCAGAATTATCTGATGTTGAGAGCAATGGCTATACTCTAACTTCTGATAGAGTTATAGGTAATGACACGATACCTGCTGGCGATTATGCTAGTAGCGATATCCATTGTGAGGAACACGACGAGCACTAATAGCTTAAGTTCCGTTTTGTTAGGGCTTGCTTCTTTAGAAGCAAGCCTTTTTTTTGCTATTTCATCATTTATTAGGATTTAAAATATCATTCTTTTATTTGACTATTTTTGTACCATGAAAACTAACTTAACAATTTTTGCACTTTTCCTTAGTGGATTTCTATATGCTCAACGACCCAATATGGGTGGTTTTGGCGGTAAAAATGCTTCCTTACATAATGGACAAATTAGTGGCAGATTAGTTGATGCTAAATCAAGTGAAGAACTAGCTTTTGCCAACGTCAGATTATTTAGAAACAATGATATCCTCATGGAGGGTACAATTACTGATGAAAAGGGAGCTTTTCAGTTCACCAAATTAGGTCTTGCCGATTATTATTTTTTAGTCAACTATATTGGCTATGAAGAAACTAGAGTTGATGTTTCTCTAAACAAAAACAAAACATTTGTATATCTAAAAAAAGTTAAAGTCGAACCAGCTGCAGTTAGTCTTAAGGAGGTTTCTATAAACGAGGACAGACCAGTTTACGAAAGTAAAATGGAGAAAATCGTTTACAATGCAGAAAACGATTTGAATGAAGGACTAGATGACGCAACTGATGTATTGCGTAAAACGCCACTTTTATCAGTAGATTTAGAAGGTAATGTCAACCTTAGGGGCTCTTCCAATATTAAGTTCTTAGTCAATGGCAAGGAATCTACTTTCTTTTCTGGCTCGGCAGCTGATGCTTTACAAATGATACCTGCCGAGCAAGTCAAAAGTGTTGAGGTCATTACTAGTCCAACAGCAAAATATGACGGTGAAGGTGGGGCAGGTATAATTAACATCATTACACAACAAAAACAGATTTCAGGTTTTAAAAGCACTATCAATGGATCCGTTGGCACTAGAGTAAACAAACAATCTTTAGACCTCAATTACGGTAAAGGAAAGTTTGGAATATCTGTACGTGGTAGAGTACGATACGGTTGGCCACTTTCGGGCGAACAGACTTACCACCGATTCAATTATGCTGACTCTACGACCCTAACCAAAAACGCACAAACTAAGGGGCAATGGATAGGCTTTGGAGGCACTTCTGAAATGTATTATGACATCAATCCATACAATAGTATTGTAACGAGTTTTCAAATGAGAGGCAATCGACAAACTAATCAAGAGTGGGCTGATGATTATTTGTATTCGTCCATACTTTCAGATAATTTTATCGATGAGTTAGCTTACCTAGTTAACGATACCGTACGTTTCACAGATTCAAAAAATTTGAGCTTAGGCTATGAATGGACTACTGATTATGTAAAGCAATTCAGCGACCACGAAGACCGAGAATTAAGACTCGCTTTTCAGTTAGGAGGAGACGTTTCTGACCAAGACAACTACGTTTTTCAAGAATATGATGGCAGTACACCTAACGACACTATTTTTAACAAAAATGACGGTAGCCCCCTTACGTATACTTATCAATTGGATTATACCCACCCTTTGAAAGATAAACACACTATAGAACTGGGTGCCAAATATGTCAATAGAAACCTATTGAATAATTACAATACTGAAAATTCAAACCCCAAAATTTTCCAACCATTAGAGCAGTTTGACTATTCTCAAAATATTGCCGCCATATACCTATCGACAAAATGGCAATTAACTAAAGAATGGGGAGCTGTAATTGGGCTGAGAGCTGAAAACACACTTATAAAAGGTCAGTGGAATTCTAAACAAAACGATACATGGGTACAAAATGAAAAAGAACCTTTTGAGAACGAGTACACCACACTTTTACCTAGTTTCATTCTATCCAAAAAGATTGACATGATGAGGTCGCTAAAAGCCAGCTATAGTAAACGAATTTACAGACCAGGCATGAGCAACATCAACCCTAATGTTTCATATACTGATACCCTTACTTTAACTGAAGGTAACCCACAATTAAAACCAGAAATTACTCATCAGTTAGAAATAGGCTACAATAGTTTTGCAGGAAAATATAAAGGCAGCTATTATATTTTTGCGAAACAAACTTATGACTTGATAGAGTCTAATGTGCGTTTGTCAGGCGATAATTCGATTACTTCTTATGATAATATCGGTGAAAACCTATCTGTTGGATTTAACTATTACGGCTCAATAAAAGTCGGAGATGCTAATTTAAGAGCAGGCTTTAATTTATACACCTATCAAACCATTTCTGACGATTTAGGGAGAGTATTGTTCAATTGGAATATGGGCGGCAATTATGATATGGGCAAAGGATATAAAGCCGAAACTTTTGGTTTTTTCCGACCGCCAAATCAAACGGCACAAGGTTATGTTCCAGGATTTTCAATGTTCTCCTTTGGCTTTAAGAAAGATTTCAATAACAAAAAGGGGTCTATTGGTTTAAGATTTGTTGAGCCATTTAAGAAATACAAATCCTTTGAAACAGAGTTAGAAGGCGATGACTTTTATATTTACAGCAATAGAAATACGGTATTTAGATCTATAGGTATTAGCTTTAAATATACTTTTGGAGAGTTAAAATTTGACGTGATTAAAGACCGTACAAATATCCGTAACGATGATATTAAAGGTGGTGATGGCGGAAGTGGCGAATTTTAAACTTTTCTAATAAAAGCCAATACACATAGATGAAAAATAGAAGAAACTTTATCAAAGGAACACTGTTTGGAGCTACTGGTGCTTTATTGTTTCCAAAGCTAATAACACAAACAAATAGCCCTAAACAAAACCCCTATTCACAATCAGGATTTCCAATGGTAATATCTACTTGGAACCACGGTTTAGCTGCCAATGAAGCTGCTATGCAAGTCTTAAATGACGGTGGTAGAGCTATTGACGCTGTCGAACAGGGCGTTAGAGTTCCTGAAGCCGACCCAGAATCTATGAGTGTCGGATATGGCGGATTGCCCGATAGAGATGGACACGTAACTTTAGATGCTTGTATAATGGATCATACGGGAAACTGTGGGGCAGTATCCTATTTAGAACACATCAAACACCCCATTTCAGTTGCAAGAAAAGTGATGGAAGAAACCCCTCATGTTATGCTTTCTGGAAAAGGCGCTTTGGACTTTGCTTTAGCTCAAGGTTTCCCCAAAGAAGATTTATTGACTGATAAAGCTAGAGAAAAATGGGAAGAGTGGAAAAAAGACTCACAATACAAACCTATTATTAATGTTGAAAATCACGATACAATTGGCTTATTAGCCCTAGACAAGAATGGAGATATTTCAGGGGCTTGTACTACCTCGGGGCTTTCCTTTAAGATGCACGGTAGAGTTGGGGATTCACCCATTATTGGAGCTGGAATGTTTGTCGATAATGAAGTGGGAGGGTGTTGTGCAACTGGTATGGGTGAAGCCGTGATGAAAACCTTAGGGTCATTTCTAGTTGTTGAACTGATGCGTCAAGGGGCATCTCCTCAAGAAGCTTGTGAGGAAGCCATTGCTAGAATTGTAAAAAACCAAAACTACAAAGACATGCAAATAGGCTATTTGGCCATAAACAAACAAGGCGAACATGGTGCTTATGCTGTTCATCCGTGGTTTAATTACGCACTGTTTCAAAAAGGTAAAAACACCCTAATAAACTCTCCTTCGCACTTAAGCTAATGAAGTCTTAAAAACGTCTTTTTCCGCATTGAATATTAGAATCAAAAAGGCAATAATTTGTAGATGAAATAATGATTCGATAAATTCGCAAAGATGAAAAAAGTCAGCGCAGGAATAGATATAGGAGGAACTAATACCGTATTTGGTTGGGTAGAATCGAGTGGTAATTTTCTTTGGCGAGGAAAAATTAAAACAACAGATTTTAAAGACCCCAAGGAGCTGGTTAAACACGTATCGCAACAGTTGTTAGAAAATCTAGCTGAAAACGAAGCAGTAGGTATAGGTGTAGGTGCGCCGAATGGCAATTATTATAACGGCACTGTGGAATTTGCTCCCAACTTAGATTGGCCTGATTATGTCCCATTAAAAGACTATTTCAACGACTATTTTGATATGCCTGTAATTGTTACCAATGACGCTAACGCTACAGCTTTAGGTGAAATGGTTTATGGCAGTGCAAAAGGAGTGAACAACTTCATTATGGTAACCCTCGGAACAGGTCTTGGTAGTGGTATTGTTATAAATGGACAAGTTGTTTATGGGCATGATGCTTTTGCAGGAGAGTTAGGCCATGTCATTGTAGAGGAAGGAGGACGTCTTTGTGGTTGTGGTCGTAGAGGTTGCTTAGAAACATATGCTTCTGCTACTGCCATCAGCACAACAGCACAAGAATTAACGTCCAAAGAATACACTTCAGCTCAAGTTTATGAGGCGGCAAATAATGGGGAACAATGGGCATTAGATGCCTTTGATTTTACAGCTAAAAAATTAGGTTTTGCTTTGGCTAATTCCGTAGCAATGACCAGTCCACGATGTATATATTTATTCGGCGGATTGGCTCAAGCGGGAGACCTTTTATTTAAGCCCACAAAACATTATATGGAAGAGAATTTGCTAAGTATTTATAAAAATAAAATTCAAATTTTACCCTCTGCACTCAATGGTGCTGATGCTGCCATTTTAGGAGCTAGTGCTTTGGTGTGGAAAGAAATCAGCTAAAAACATGAAAAAATGTTACTTTCTTATCTCAGTCATATTTGTGGCTTGTCAACCTTCCCAAAAGCAATTAATAGATTATGTCAATCCTTTTATAGGAACTGGAGGTCATGGGCATACGTATCCAGGAGCAGCCAGTCCATTTGGAATGGTACAGTTAAGTCCTGACTCACGATTAGAGGGTTGGGACGGTTGCGGAGCCTACCATTATTCCGATAGTGTGATATATGGATTTTCACACACTCACCTTAGCGGAACGGGTATTTCAGACTATGCTGATGTTTTGCTTATGCCAACCACTGGCGAATTATTACTCCACAATGGAGCAGATGGGGCAGACGGTTATGGCTCGTCTTTTTCTCACGACAATGAATTAGCACAGCCGGGCTTTTACCAAGTGCAATTAGACGATTATAACATTGGAGTAGAACTGACTGTTAGTCCAAGGGCGGGCTTTCATAGATACACTTTTCCAAAAAATGAAGTGGCTCAAGTAGTCTTGGATTTAGACCACAGAGATAAACTAAGGGCAGTTTTTCTAGAACAAGTGGACAGCGTTACCTTTAGGGGCTATCGTTACTCTAATCAGTGGGCGGCAGACCAACGGATACATTTTTACGCTCAATTTTCAGCACCTATTCAAGAGCTTGTTTACCGTTCGGATAGTTTAGTAGTGGGTATGAAGTTTGGAGAATTGGACTCTCCTTTACTTGTGAAAGTTGGTATTTCGGCAGTTGATATGCTTGGTGCTCAACAAAATTTAGAGGCTGAAATTCCACATTGGGATTTTGAAAAAATTAAGCAATCGGTACAGTACGCATGGGAAACTAAGCTTTCTAAAATTCAGGTTCATGGTAGAGATGAAAATCACAAAACCATTTTTTATACTGCCTTATACCATTCTTTATTGAACCCAAATTTATATACAGATATAGATGGTAGGTATAGGGGTATGGATATGCAAATTCATCAAGACAGTACCGATAATCATTACACAATTTTTTCGCTTTGGGATACTTTTCGTGCCACACACCCTTTATTTACGCTGATAGAACAAGAAAAGACCAACGAATTCATTCGCACTTTTTTAAGACAATACCGACAAGGGGGCAAATTACCCATTTGGGAGTTGGCGGCCAATTATACCAATTGTATGATTGGTTATCACGCTATACCTGTTATTGCAGACGCCTATACCAAGGGAATAAGAGGTTACGATATTGAGGAAGCTATGGACGCCATGATTTACAGTGCCAATTTAGATTCTGATGGTTTGGAATACTATAAAGCCAAGGGATTTATAGCGGCTAGTGATGAGCCAGAGTCGGTATCCAAAACTTTGGAATATGCCTATGACGATTGGTGTATTGCTATGATGGCAGATTCTTTAGGAAGAGATGATGTCGCTAATTATTTTTACCAAAGAGGACAATATTATAAAAATGTCTATGACCCCTCAACCAAGTTTTTTAGAGCCAAGGTCAACAACAATTGGTTTGGTCCTTTTGTGCCAGACGAAGTGAATTTCAATTATACAGAGGCTAACGCTTGGCAGTATTCTACCTTTACGCCACAAGACATACAAGGTCACATAGATTTGATGGGTGGGCCAGACAAGTTAGAACAACATTTAGATAGTTTATTCTCAGCCGATAGCCAAACTTCAGGACGAGAGCAAGTAGATATTACAGGACTTATTGGGCAGTATGCTCACGGCAACGAGCCAAGTCATCACATGGCGTATTTATACAACTATGTGGGTAAGCCATATAAAACTCAGCACAGGGTACGGCAAATAATGGAAGAACAATACAGCATTTATCCCGATGGGCTTTCAGGTAACGAAGACTGCGGACAAATGTCGTCTTGGTATGTTTTGAGTGCTATGGGTTTTTATAGTGTGACACCCGGTTTAGATTATTACACCATTGGAACTCCTCTATTTGATCAGGCTCAAATAAAATTAGAAAATGGGCAAACTTTTGTTATCCGAGCAGATAAATTGAGCCCGAGCAATAAGTACATTCAGTCGGTTAGTTTAAATGGAAGAAGTTATCATAAAAGTTATCTTTTGCATAGCGATATTATGCGAGGTGGTGAGCTTATATTTTTAATGGGTGATGAGCCTAGCGATTGGGGGAGTCAGGGGATACCGCCATCTTCGATTACTAAAAATCTGTTAACGCCTGTACCATTTTTTATGGCAGAGAGTCAAACTTTTACGGATAGCTTAGTAGTAGAATTAGGCTCTGCTCAAGAAGCTATAATTCGTTACACTTTAGACGGTAGTCAGCCTAGTGTAGAATCGCCTATTTATGACATACCTATTGTGTTGTTTGATGATGCTGTAATTAAGGCCCAAGCCTTTTCTTCTAATGGTCAAAGTCAAGAGGTATCGGCATCGTTTTATAAAATTGATGGCAGTAGAAGTATCACTATACAAAGCGAATACGCCAACCAGTATGCCGCTGCTGGAGATAAAACCTTAATAGATTATTTACGAGGCACAGGAAGTTATAGAACGGGCAGTTGGCAAGGTTATAGAGAAGATTTAGAGGCTACCATAGACTTAGGAACTGTTAAGTCTATTAATTACTTAGCTATTGGTTTTTTACAAGATATCAAATCTTGGATTTTTTATCCGCCACAGGTAGAATTCTTGGTGTCTGAGGATGGACAAAATTTTAAATCCGTTGCTTTTATTAGCAATACATTTTCTGACCAAGAATACGGTTCCTTTAATCAAGATTTTTCTGTCAAAGTGACTCAACAAGCACGTTATGTTAAGGTTAAAGCTAAAAATTATGGACTTTGTCCGGATTGGCATTTGGGTGCAGGAGGAACAACTTGGTTGTTTACCGATGAGATTATCATAAAGTAGGCTTAACCTTTTTTTAATCTTAGTAAAACTTTCTGCTAACACTATTGATGCATTTTTGTAATGTAAAAATTATAACAATGTATTGGAAAGATGAACTCGATGCCCTGTATCAAAAGAATGCATACGGGAAGCGACTTTGGAAACAATTAGTAGGCAACCAAGTCGAATTATTATTAAAAAATAACCTCAGACAAATAGGAACTGTTTTGGAGGTTGCAGAAACCCAAGAAGGTATTCAATTACACTTTAAAGCTTCGGGAAATTCTGAAAACAGTATGTGGGTATTAAACCACAAAGACATTAAATACGTAGACCCGTATTTAAAGTAAGATAATGGCTATAAAACGATAGCCACTATCTTAACAATAGCCTTTAGTATTGCTCAACTAGATATTTGATAAGGTCTGTTGTGGTAACAATTCCTACCAATTTTTCTTCTTCAACTACAGGTAGCGAATGAAATTCATTTTTAGATAATATAGTAGCGACTTCATAAATGGTATCGTCTTTTTGAACCACTTTAACATCTTTGGTCATCACTTGCTCTATATTTAAATTATCGTACATAGCTGTTGTCAAACCATCGTTATCGTAGCTGTTTACAAAGCTGATTTTTTGTAAATCTACCTTACTCAGCATTCCTATAACTTTATCTCCAGAAACAACAGGGACATGACGGATGTTTTTACCTTCTATGATGTCACTAACTTCTCTGATGGATTGAGTTTTGTTAACTGTAATGATGTCGCTAGACATAATTTTGGAAACGGGTGTTCTTTTTTTCATTTTTCATTCATTTTAAAAATTAATACTTATTTATCATCAATGAAACACTTTAAGGTCAGATGGCTTATACTATAACTAAGGTAATACTAAGATGGGCTTAAAATTATGATTTATGTCACTATATTTTTAGACATACATTTTTGGGTTCAGTAAAAAACTCGAGTGACTTGAATCCTCCTTCACGTCCTACGCCAGAATCTTTCATGCCACCAAAGGGGATACGTAAGTCACGCATCATCCAAGTATTAATCCATACTATTCCTGAATTGACTTTAGCAGCTACTCTATGCCCCTTGCTGATATCTTGTGTGAATATACTAGCGGCCAATCCGTAACGAGTACTGTTTGCCATGGCAATAACTTCTTCTTCGTTTTTAAAGGGCATAATGCTGACTACTGGACCAAAAATTTCTTCTTGATTGGTACGGCACAGATGGTCTAAGCCTTCAATAATTGTGGGGGCGATGTAATAGCCTTCACTAAGTTCGCCATCTAAATAGACACGCTCACCACCACATAAAATTTGTCCACCTTCTTTTTTGGCAAGTTCTATTTTCTCTAATATCTTGTGCATATGGTCTTTAGAAACCACTGCGCCTAGGTCGTTATTTTCTTTAGGGTCACCCACTTTCAATTGCTTTGTTTTTTCCACAAAAGCAGTTTTAAATTTTTGATAAATGGATTCTTCGACAAAGAGTCGAGAGCCACACAAACAGATTTGTCCTTGGTTTCTAAAGGAAGCTTTAACGGCCATCTCTAAAGCATCTTTAAAATTAGCATCAGCAAATACGATATTAGGATTTTTACCGCCCAACTCTAGAGATAACTTTTTGAACATTGGCGCTGCTACTTCAGCAATTTTCGCTCCAGTAACTGTGCCGCCAGTAAATGAAATGACAGGCGTATCAGGGTGGTTACTTATAGCCGCGCCTACTTTATGCCCATAGCCGTGAACAATATTTAGCACTCCCTTAGGAAAGCCTATTTCTTGGCAAATTTCACTCAACAAATAAGCCGTATAAGGAGTCACTTCCGAAGGTTTTGCAACAACGGTATTTCCTGCTGCTAAAGCAGGAGCAATTTTCCACGTAAATAAATATATGGGCAAGTTCCAAGGCGAAATACAGCCCACTACTCCTATGGGTTCACGTGCGGTATAATTGATGGCTTTGCCGTCCATATCGTGCATCTGAGAAGAAAAATGTAAAGATGCTGTTGCAAAAAAACGCAAGTTTTCAGAAGCTCGAGGGATATCCACTTGTTTGGCCAACCATTCGGGTTTGCCATTGTCTAAACTTTCAGCAATTGCCATTTCATCAAAACGTGCTTCTATACCATCTGCAAGGCGCATTAAATGGTCGTGACGTTCTTTTTTACTCAATCCACTCCAAAAAGGAAAAGCTTTTTTGGCTGCTTGTACAGCCAATTCTACATCTTCCTTATCGCTATCGGCAATATGAGAAAACACCTTGCCATTCACAGGGCTTTCATTTTCTATAACTTCTTTAGATAGTGCATCTTGTAAGTTGCCGTCTATATAATTGAGTATTTTTTTCATAGGGTAGTTGTTTAAAGTGTGCCGGTACGTCCACCATCAACAGGGACGTTAATTCCGTTGATGTAAGCGGCAGCGGGAGAGCATAAAAAAGCGATAGCATTAGCCACTTCTTCAGCCTCACCAAAGCGAGAGGCAGGAACTGTAGACAACATGCTATTAGCGATGTGTTCTTCACTAACTTGTTGGACTTGGGCTTTTTTACTAATTAGAGTTTTGAGACGGTTGGTATTCGTAAAACCTGGCAAGACATTATTGACGGTAACGCCATATTGTCCCAATTCGTTGGCCATCGTTTTTGCCCAACTTGCTACTGCACCTCGAATGGTGTTGGATACGCCTAAGCCATTAATAGGCACTTTTACAGAAGTAGAAATCACATTTACGATTCTGCCATAACAAGCTTTTTTCATACTTTCTACTACTGCTTGAGATAAGATTTGGTTGCATACCACATGCATTTGAAAAGCCTTTTCAAAATCCTGGCTTTGGGCTGAGGTAATGGGTCCGCCTGCTGGTCCACCGGTATTGTTTATAAGTATGTGTATGTTTTTATGCTCTAACTCTTGAGCTACACTTTTTAGCTTATTTACATCAGAGAAATCGGCACACAAGTAGTCGTGATTTTGACCTTTGCTATTGTCGAGCTGACTTTTCACTTCTTTAAGTTTTTCTTCATTCCTTGCTAGAAGATATACGGTTGCGCCCATTTTAGCTAGAGCTAGGGCAGTAGCTTTCCCAATTCCTTGAGTGCTACCACAAACAAGGGCGTTTTTGCCTAATAAGTCTAAATCCATAGCCCCAAAAATAGCCAAATTTGTGTAAATTGCTGAACAAACAAAACTATTACTTATGTCATTCAAAGCACCTTTTAACTTACACCAATGGATTGAAGATAACAGAGATTTACTCAAACCACCAGTAGGAAACAAAAATTTATACGTAGAAGCCGGAGATTTTATCGTTATGATAGTCGGAGGCCCAAACGCTAGAAAAGATTATCATTACAACGAAACAGAAGAGTTGTTTTATCAAATCGAGGGAGATATTATAGTTAAAATTCAGCACGAAGGAAAAGCGGTTGAAATCCCCATTAAAGAGGGAGAAATGTTTCTTTTGCCAGGCAAAATTCCACACTCTCCTATTAGGTCGGAAGGTTCTGTAGGCTTAGTTATTGAAAGAAAAAGGGGAGAAAATGATAAAGACGGTTTAATGTGGTTTTCTGATACTGCCAATCATCTTTTGTACGAGGAGTACTTTCATTTGACGAATATTGAAAAAGATTTTTTACCAGTTTTCAAACGTTTTTACACCAACGAAAAGTTGAGAACATGTCCTGTTACTGGCGAAGTGATGGAAGTTGATGAAAAGTTTATTTAAATAGACATTATGCGAATAAATGGACACGGACATATATTGCCCGAACCTTCTCAGATTCCAAAGTTTATGAAGGATAAAAAACTGTTTTGGATTGATGAAGACAAAAAGTTTATGAGGCAAGGCGATTGGTCTAGACCAATTAGTGACCCTAGTTTTTTTATCAAAGAGAAAATTGAGTGGATGCGCAAATACCAAATTGACCATAGCGTCATGTTGTGTTTATCACAATTGTACTGCAACGGTTGGGACCAGCAAGATTGTTTTGATGCTATCCGTTTTCAAAATGATTTTAATGCTTCAGTACAAGCTGACCACCCCGACAAGTTTACTTGTGGTTTTGTGGTTCAGCCCTTATATATGGACTTTGCACTCAAGGAAATTGAGCGATGTGTACAATTGGGTTTAAAAGTACTTTGTTTGCCTACCCATTTTTTAAATGCCAAAGGCGAGTGGTTATCTACTGCCGAATCCGATGTTGACCCCATATACGAATTGGCCAATAAATACGGATTAGCTGTTCAGATACACCCTTACGATGGGGAGAAAATGATAGCATTAAAAAATCAATATTGGCGTTTTCATTTGGTGTGGATGATGGCGCAATGTGCTGATACCTTACACCTTTTCACACTTAGAAACTTGCCCAATAAATTCCCCAATATACGTACTAGCTTTGCCCATGGAGGCATGTTAGGTATTGCCAATTATGGTAGAAGGATACAAGGCTTTGACGGTCGTCCTGACATCTTCGCAGAAATGGAAGACCCCAGAAAAACATTGGGACACAAAAATCTATTTTTCGATACTTTGGTACACGATTCTTATACCCTTGACTTACTCAAAAAACGGGTGGGAGCTAGTCAAATAATGATGGGTTTAGACGACCCTTACCCTTTAGGAGAAATGGAAGGTGTAGGCACTTCATACCCTGGTAGAGTTTTGGATTATGCTGTTGAGATTGGGGTGTTAAGCCAACAAGAGGGACAAGATATTTGGTGTAAAAATGTGCTGGATTGGTTGGGCATGAAAAAATCTAATTTTTTGTAAGAAATGACTTACATTTGCCGTTCAAATATGTACCTCTATGAGTGATGCCATTAAGCACGAATGTGGAATAGCTTTTTTAAGACTGAGAAAGCCACTAGAGTACTACGCTGAAAAATATGGCACTCCCCTATACGGAATTAACAAAATGTGTTTGCTTATGGAAAAGCAACACAATAGAGGTCAAGATGGAGCAGGTTTAGCGACTATAAACCTAGATGTTCCTTTAGGCAGTCGATATATTAGTCGTCACCGTTCTAATGCCAACAAACCCATTCAAGATTTATTCGAATACGTTAACAAGCGATTTGTAAAATTGATGAAAACCGACCCACAAAAGTTCAATGATATCAAGTGGTTGCAAGAAAACGTCGCTTTTACTGGTGAGATGCTTTTGGGGCATTTGCGTTATGGCACTTATGGTGGAAATGGCATTGAGCAGTGCCATCCTTTTTTGCGTCAAAGTAATTGGCGAACACGTTCATTGGTCTTAGCGGGAAACTTCAACATGACCAATGTGGACGAACTTTTCAATCAGTTGGTAGAGATAGGGCAACACCCCAAGGAAAAGGCCGACACAGTAACTATCTTAGAGAAGATAGGGCATTTTTTAGACGAAGAAAACGACAGAATCTATTACGATAAACGAGACGAATACAGCAAGAAAGAAATTTCTAAAGTGATTGCTGAAGAGCTAGACATACAAGATGTATTGACCAATTCGGCTAAGCATTGGGACGGCGGATATGTTATGTGTGGAATGTTCGGACATGGCGATGCTTTTGTGTTGAGAGACCCAGCAGGAATACGACCAGCCTACTACTATATCGATGATGAAATAATAGTAGCCACTTCTGAAAGACCTGTCATACAAACGGCTTTTAATGTCCCAGCAGAAAGTATAAAAGAGATAGAACGAGGGCATGCTCTAGTAGTCAAAAAAGACGGTAGTTATGCTATGGTTTCGGTCAAGCCACAATTGGAACGTAAGGCCTGTTCTTTCGAGCGCATCTATTTTTCTAGAGGCAATGACCAAGACATTTATCAAGAACGTATGAACTTGGGGAAACGTCTGTGTCCTACTATACTCAAAACCATAAACAACGACTTAAAAAACACTGTATTTTCTTTTATTCCTAATACGGCAGAAGTCTCTTTTTATGGTATGATGAAGGGTATGAACGAGGCTTTGAATGTAGAAAAAACCAAGGAAATACTAGCTTTAGACAACCCTACTCAAGAAGACATTACAAGAATTATGTCATCTAGTATTCGTGCCGAAAAAATTGCTATTAAAGATGCTAAACTCCGTACTTTCATTACACAAGACGATAGTAGAGACGATTTGGTGGCTCACGTTTATGACATTACCTACGGCACGGTTAAGTCTACGGATAACCTCGTTATGATTGACGATAGCATTGTCAGAGGAACGACTCTCAAACAAAGTATTTTACGCATTTTGGATAGGCTTAACCCTAAGCAAATTATCATCGTATCTTCTGCCCCACAAATACGTTATCCCGATTGCTACGGTATAGATATGGCTAAGTTGGGCGATTTCATTGCTTTTCAAGCCGCCATTACCTTACTGAAAGAAAGTGGGCAAGAGCACATTATAGATGAGGTATATCAAAACTGTTTGAACTGTTGTGATGACGATGAGCAAGTAGAAAATTACGTACAAGCCATCTATGCTCCTTTTAGTGCTGTTCAGATATCTAAGAAAATAGCCCAGCTATTGACTCCAGACAACATTAACGCTAAAGTCAATATCATTTATCAAAAGATTAGTGATTTGCACGCCTCTTGTCCCGACCACCAAGGCGATTGGTACTTTACGGGCAACTATCCAACTACGGGGGGCAATAGAGTCGTCAATAAATCTTTTATCAACTACATAGAAGGGAAAAACGAAAGGGCGTATTAAAAGCTACTTTTTCTGATAGATTCCAAAAACAAAATCGGACTTATTCGACTTTAAGTAGTTATCTTCAAATTCAAACAAGGCATTAAGTATTTTTTCTTTTTCTTGGTCAGTATCAACAAAATGATGAGAGATATCTTTTAGTACATGCATTAGGATATCTCCCCCAAAACCTTTTTCAACAAGTGGGTTAAAATACTTGTGTAAACTCGGCAAAATATTAGCTGAATCAATACATTCTGAAGGGTCAGCCAAAATCATTCGTAAAACACCAGAACCGTAAAAGTTATTTTTTACTTGCCCCGTTTTAAAACGACTTCTAAATTGTTTAGGAATAATTTTTAAAGCTTTGTTTATTGCTTTGATTTGATTTTTTGGGAGTTGCATTCTGCTAGGTCCAACAAATTCATTAATAACAACTTTACCATTAGGTTTTAAGCAATTAGAAATTTTTGTTGTGAGCAAATGCTCAACATGCTTAAAATGATGTAGAGACTGATGAAAAAATACGATGTCATAATACTCATTTTTAAAATGGTGTTTGAAGAAGTCTGCACATACGAAATGCATATTTTTAAGCCCTTTGCTCAGGGCGACTTCTTTAGCTTCATTTAGTCGATTTTGTGCTAAATCCACACATACAATTTCTTCAAAATTGTTGTACTCAGCCAATTTTAATTCGTGGCTACAAACTCCACTTCCAATCGATAATAGTTTTAGCTTTTTTTCATTGTGGAGTATTTTAGTCATCATATACTCCTCATAAGTCTGATTTTCGTCGCCACTGATTAAGCTATTCCAACGTTTTCTAACCATTGGGACTATCCACCAATTAGAATGAATGATTTTTTGTTGATTGAAGGCACTTTTAGTTCTAGACATTTGACTGAACGTCAATTTAGAAAGTAGATATTCTATTCCTCTTTGTTTACTTTTAGAATAGACATCTATAAAGTCATCTATGGTTATAAGTTTCATTGGTCTAAAGTACAGAAAAGCGACATATAACACAAAAACATTATATTCGTTGTACTTATAGCAAGTTTGTTTAATCATTAACTCAAAGCCAAGAAAGAATGAAAAAACTACTTCTATTATTGCTGCTGCCAGTATGTCTATTGGGGTAAGAAGAACAAGCCGACACCTTGGATTTAGATTACGACCTTATTTTAGATGGAAATGGGTGGTGCAGTTTACAAGATAATGGAAACCCTGGCTATATCACTAAACCAAAACAGATTAAAGACTGTTTAGGCTCTGTTGATACAAGTCAATACGACTATTTTACCTTTTATTTCAATTCATCATATATATGTGAATTTGAAGCTTTATTAATTAACACCCCGGATTCCGTTAATGAGATACTTTTAACAGCTGAAGAGGAGGCATATTTAATAAATGCATCTTATCAATTTATTGGTTTACTGCCCAAAAAGCGTGCTAACCCATATTGTAAATTGACTTTCCGACAAAAGCGGAGTCCAAAATGTGTCTCATACATAGTACCTAGTAATTACAGTTATCAAAGCCATACGTTAGAATCCATTACCAAATAATTATGTAAAAACACCTTTTCACTCCTCTTGTTTCGATAGCTATTGGGTGGAGATAGATTAGCAGAGCTAAGCTAAGGTTGTGTCTAGAGCATAAAAAAGCCCCACCAAATTGGTGAGGCTTTTTAATATGGTAATGGAATATTATTATCTTTTTTCAGTGGTATAAACCGTACCTCTCCAATAGAATAAAGTGTTGGAATCACTACCAAACTGAGCGACTGCCAAATCAAAGGCAGAGCCAAAAGAGTGCATTTTAATAACAGGAATTTCCTGACCCAAATAGTTAATCGTACTGAGTTTGTTTACTATGGTTAGCGGATCGTTCATAGCGTCTTCAGCATCTTTAGCTGCTTGTTCTTCAGCACTTAGTGGTCGTGGTCGGTTTGGGGCAATGGTCATCTCGTCAATGAGGTGAGTAGCACCAGCAAACTTATCTATGATGAACATAATGTATCGTGCATCTACCGAAATGGTACGTTGTATATCGTTTTCAAAAGCGATATCGCCACTCATAGCTTCCCAGTTGCCATCAAAGGCTGTACCTATCAATTCGCCATAAGCATTCAGTACAGGGCTACCAGAGTTACCACCAGTAATGTCGTTTCCACTAATGAAGTTAATGATAAGGTTACCATCTTCATCGGCATATCTACCGTAGTCTTTAGCCTTGTATAGTTCTTGCAAACGTTCAGGCACCATAAACTCATCGTCCGAATTGTCCATCTTTTCCATCAAACCATCAAAAGTAGTGATGAAGTCGTAGTGCATAGCATCACCCGGTGTATAATCGCCGACTTGTCCGTAAGTCAAACGCATAGTAGAATTGGCATTAGGATAGAATTTTTTGTTTGGCAACATCTCTCTTAAACCAGCGATGTATAAACGTTCTCCTTTTGCCAAATTCTCTCTAACCTCTTTTCTCTTCTCACTAATTTTGTCCATGTAGTGGTCCATAATGGAGTTGAACATACGCACAGCATAGTCTTTTTCCAATTTATATACCGATGGTCTTTCTAGAAAAGCAAAGAATTTACTTTGACTCACAAAGGGAGAAGTCTTGTAAACGTAGGCTGCAAACTTGTGCCAATCGCCTTTAGTGTAGTTATGATTTCTAACCTTTTCAAAGGCATCGGGTTGTTTGCTATACGGCACATTGTCGTTGTACAATTCCAATAGTTCAGCAAATAAATCTTGATCTAAATCTTTGTTGTAATCCTTAAAGTGCTCACGTGCGATATCTTTCAGTTCGTTGATAGCCAATCGCTTAGCTTTAGGGTCTTCAGGTAAGTTTTTGATAGCGTCCTGAATCTGATAAATGAAGTAGAAGACTTCAGCACCTTGGAATACCGCCTCGTTCAAGAAAATACGAACCTCGTTAATTTTCTCATTGTCGTAATAGGCATCGGCTAACATATCTAGAGCTTCACCATATTTTTCTACACGCTCATCACTGACATTAACCCAAGCCGTGAACTGATCTTCTAAGGCTTTCTTTTGGTCGTAAACATTCATACGCTTTAAGCCTTTAGTCTGGCCAATGTAGTACTTCCAGTAATTAGCCGTTCTAGCAAATTTAGAAGCATACTGAATACGTACTTTTTCTTTAGCGTCCATATGGGCACGCATAACTTCTAGTTTTCTATCTCTAATCTTAACCACCGTTGGGTTGTATTGCTCAATAGCTTGTTGCACACCCCAAGAAGAAAGGTATCTGTCTGTAGACCCTGGGAAACCCATTATCATAGAGAAATCTCCGTCTTGTACACCATCTAAAGAAATAGGGAAGTGGTGCTTTGGTGTGTAAGGAATATTATCCTCAGAATATTCGGCAGGCTTACCATCAGGGCCACAATAGACTCTAAATAGAGCAAAATCTCCTGTATGTCTTGGCCACATCCAGTTGTCCGTATCGCCACCGTATTTTCCAATAGATGATGGTGGCGCACCTACCAAACGTACATCGTTAAAAGTTTCGTACACCATAAGGTAGAAGTCGTTGCCACCAAAGAATGATTTTACTCTAGCATTGTAGTGTGTGCTATCGGTAGCTTCTGCTACTATTTCGGCAGAAAGTTTACGGATAACGCTACTTCTATCTTCATCAGAAACTGAGTCCAAAGCGGTGTTCATACGCTCTGTTACATCTTCCATACGAACAAGGAAAGAAACAAATAAGTCTTCGTTTTCTAGTTCTTCACTTCTGTCCATAGCCCAAAAGCCATCGGTCAAGTAATCGTTACTTACCGTTGAGTGAGACTGTATCTGTCCATAACCACAGTGGTGGTTGGTCAACAGTAGCCCTTGGTCAGAAACCATTTCGGCAGTACAAAATCCGCCTAATGAAACTACCGCATCTTTCAAAGATGAGTTGTTGATGTCATAAATATCTTGTGCCGTAAGTTGCAAACCTAAATTTTGCATATCGGCTTCATTGTCTTGCAACAAAAGTGGCAACCACATGCCTTCGTCAGCTTTTACTGAAAGCAAAGCCAAGCATAGCGCCATTGTAGTAGTAAATAGTTTTTTGAACATAATAGTTTTTTTTGAGAATTGGGTTTGTGCAAATTAAACAAAAAAGCACCTCATGAGAGCTTAAACTTATATAAACTAATGAACAATGGAATGTGAGTTTTTAATAAGAATTCTTTATGAAAACTTAATAATTGTTGCGGTTTATTTAATAGTTATATAATATTAGGATATAATTAGGCAAAAGATTAAAAACTAAGTTTGAACCTTAATTAATAACAAAATAACTTAAAGCAATGAAACAATTATTGACTCTTTTTTTAGTATTATTTTTTTCTGAATTATCGGCTCAAACATTTGAACAATACATTCAATCGTCATCAGATGATGCGGAAGAAAAATTTGATGGTTCTTACGTAACTATTTCGAGTTCCGATATTGAATTGGTCTATGATTCTTGGAACAGTCAAGGACTGCAAACCATTGGACTCCGTTTTGCTGATATCAACATTCCAGCAAACTCTGTAATAAATAATGCTTACATACAATTTACTGCTGACGGTTCATATTCAGGAGATGTTAGCATAAATATTAAAGGAGAAAGCTCAAATAATTCGATTACTTTTTCGAATGAAGAAACTAATATTTCTAGTAGAAACACCACACTTGCAGAAGTGAGTTGGACGCTAACTGAGCCATGGAGTGACAATGAATCGGGAATAAATCAACGAACACCAGATTTAAGTGATATAGTTAGTGAAGTACTTGCTTTAAACGGTTGGCAGTTTGGTAATGCAGTTTCTTTTATTCTGACTGGAAACGGTGGTTCTGACGCCAAAAGAAGGGCATTTTCGTTTAATGAAGACCCCTCGAAATCCGCCAAACTTGTTATTGAGTATACTTCACTTTCGGATGTAGATTTGGCTGTAACATCAATTCAACAACCCAATGAATATATGTATTCTACTTCATCCATTCCTATAAAAGTAGATGTTAAGAATTTTGGAAATTTAACGATAAATAATTTTGAAATTTTATATTATATAGATAATGATTTAGTTGCAACAGATACTAGCCAAGAGACATTAAATCCAGGTCAAAGTTCATCATTCACCTTTTCTCAAATGGCTGACTTTTCCACTTTAGGGACTTATACTGTTAAAGCTGAAGTAAATGCTATCAACGGAATTGATTCAGATAGCACTAATAATACATTCACTAAAACAGTTCATGTCATCTCAGAAGTCGATACGCTTTTCTTTTCTGCGGGAAGTGCTTGGAGCTATTTCGATTCTACATTTTCATCTGGTTCAAATTGGACATCTATTGAATATAACGACAGTTCTTGGAGTATAGGCATGGGGCATTTTGGTTTTGGTGAAAGTGATCAGCAAACCGAATTTAATAGCGGTTTAGCCGCTTACTTCTTAAGAAAGAAAGTAAATATTTCGAACCTTAATCAACTTAATAATGTGTATATGCATTTGATACACGACGATGCTGCTGTGGTGTACATAAACGGTCAAGAAGCTTTTCGTACAGAATTAATGCCTTTGGGACAAATAAATCATACCACAACAGCAAGGCAAAGTGGTAATTCATCTAATGAAAATGAATTTTACACCTATAAACTTGATACTAGTTTATTTGTAAATGGTATAAATGTAATAGCCATCTCTTTACATAATAGAAGTACAAGTAATTCGGACCTTTCCTTTGATTGTTTTATAACCTCCGACTTTCAATATTCACAAGATGGGCCTTATGTGTCTTATGAAGGGAATACCATTATTGTAGAAGAAGTGACAACAACTGGGGTGGTGAGCAATACCTACAATTCTACGTCTGAAATAGTTTTAACGTGCTATTTACCACATATGAGCACAAGCTTTTCATTTCCTTTAAAAAATCAAATATCGATTGAACCTTCGGAACAGGATACTACACCCTCAAAATTCTTCTCTGTTTCAGACTTTGATGGACATATAGAAGCATTCACGATGTTATTGAAAGGTGAAGGTATTATTGATGACGAGTTTAAATGGATTTATGGTAATGGTCATCTTATTATCAGCGGTGATTTATTCGATAGAGGACACCATGTTACCGAATGCATGTGGTTATTATATAAACTTGAGGATGAGGCTAAAGCTCAAGGAGGGAAAGTTCATTTGATAATTGGCAATCATGAGATGTTTAATTTGGAAGATGATTGGCGATATGTTGAAGTGAAATATTTTAATAATGCCCATTTAATGGGTAAGAGAATGATAGAACTGTATGACAATAATACTGAGCTTGGTAGGTGGTTACGCTCTAAGAACATTATTGAACGCATAGGAGATTATGCCTTTATGCACGGAGGAATTAGCCCAGAGGTTTCAGCTTTGAACCTAACATATAATCAAATGAATGAATATGGTCGCTTAGAAATGAATGGCGATTGCAACAATACAGATTGTGATATTGTCAATGGTTCTGACGGAGTGTATTGGTATAGAGGAATGGCAGAAGAAGAATTAACACAAAGCCAAGTAGATGAATTTGTAACTAATCTTGGAGTGGAAAGAGTTATCATTGGTCACACTAAGGGGAGCACTGTACGTTCACTTTATAACGGTAGAGTATTAGCCATTGATATGTATCATATGGATAATTTTGAGAATGGATTTATGGAAGCGTTACAGTTTAAATTGGGGTGTTTCTACATCTTCCATACTGAAAATAATGAACACACATACACACTAATTGATGAGTGTGATGATTTCGATACTACAAACATCTTGGAAGTTAATACTTTAGGGCAATTACAGGTATACCCTAACCCAACAGTAAGCCAATTGAATGTAATTTTACCTCAAAACCTACAAGATAATTATATGTATAGAATTGTCAATCAAAACGGTAATACTATACGTACAGGACAAACGGATTCAGAGTCATTCTCAATAGGATTAAATGGTGTAGAAAGCGGAAGGTATTATTTAATTTTAAAAAGTTCAAAAAGAGAAATCATGGGTAATTTTATACTTGTTAAGTAAGTGATAGTTAGTTTAAAAAATCAACAATTACGAATTGCTAAGATTAGTGTGAGAATTTATGAGATAGCTTCTTCTATCTTTCGTTCTTTGATGCTGTGTTCTATACCGTCCCATAATTTGATACGAGCTTTTAAACATTCTCTAGCGACTTGTTTAGCCTCTAGCCATTTTTGCTCATCTTCTCCACACAATTCTTCTATCATTTGTAATGCAAGAGGGGTGTGCACTTCTTCGTCTAGTTCAATATGTCGATCGAGATAGTAGCGAAAAGTGTCTAGTTTGCCTGGAAAATTTTTGTCCAAATCGTTAACGATGGAACGGAACATATCTGGTATAAGGTCTTCTCTACCAAAAGTAAAGGCAGCAGCTATTTCGTGCAATTTGCCTCGGTGAATGATTTCAAAGGTGGTATTGACAAATTCAAGGGTGTAGTCTTTGAGTTGCTCGACATTGAATTTGAGCAATTCTTTATGAGAATAACCTGAAAGCAAACGAGCAATAAAGCGTTCCACTTGTTGAGTGTTTGCTCCGCTTTGTTGCATGGACTGTAGGTACATTTCGTAGTGACTCGATGGATTGCCTTCAATGTCCATATCGCTTTCTTCTTCCAGAACAATTTCGTTTATCAGTCGTCTGGTTTTAGGGTTGCCTATGGGCATCCAAGGGGCATTGGTGCTGGTCAATCCAAACTGTAGAGACTTGAGCAGCGCCATAAAATCCCAAACCGCAAAAACGTGCTGTTCCATCAGAATGTTGAGGTCATCAAGATGGCGCAACTGCTGATAAACAGGGTGTTCTAACAACAACTGTCTAAGGGGTAAAATGTACTCTTTTATCTCTATTATTTTTGGATTCATTTCTTCTTATAAATGGGTACGGAAGAACAGGCTTCTCCATACATGATACTTTTGACTACAGGGCTAAGTTTATTGGTTATGGCTACATAGGCACTTTCAGGAATAGGCAAATGACTACAGCCTTTAACGATAACTCTTTGATTTTTGAAAGGGTTAATGTCAAGGGTATTTATTAGCTCGTGAAAGATAATGGACTCTAAATTCTCTAGATTTCCTTTGACTACCTTTTTAGCGTAAGGACTTATAGCGTTACTGATGAGCATATAAGACCATACCGGCACTATGGCATCGGCACTGCAGTCTATAGCTATGTATTGGTCTTGGTGCTGTGCCCAATCGTAATCTTTGACGGCTTGTCTGAAGTCTTTTTCTTTGAGAATTAAACCTTCAAACAGCCAATCTTTGAGGTCAATGAGTTGGCGTTGTCCTTCAGGATAATACGCTTCTAAATCGAAATTGACCAAGCCACTATTGGCTACTCTATTGACAATTTCATCACTCATCTTATAACATTCCCAATTCTAGTTTAGCTTCTTCGCTCATCATATCTTTGTCCCAAGGGGGGTCGAAAGTGATGTTTACTTTGACGTTGCGTACTTCTTCAACCACCTTAACTTTTTCTTCTACTTCTACAGGTAAAGTTTCTGCCACAGGACAGTTGGGAGAAGTTAAAGTCATCTCTATTTCTACATCGCAATCCTCACTCACTTGAATATCATAAATCAATCCAAGTTCATAAATGTTTACTGGAATTTCAGGGTCATAAATCTGACAAATTCTTTCGACTATTTTTTCGCCTATGGCTTGTAATTCAGCATCTGTTTTCATAGTAATTAGTTTTGTGATTGAAACGCTAAAGCGTATAATTTCATTTGCTTGACCATCGAGACTAGACCATTAGCTCGTGTTGGCGATAGCTGTTCTTTGAGTCCAATTTGGTTGATGAAGTCTGTATCTGCCTCAACAATATCTTGTGCTTTTTGTTCTGAAAAAGCACGTACCAATAGAGCGATTATTCCTTTAGTCATTATGGCGTCGCTATCGGCAGTATAGATGACTTTACCGTCTTTGTGCTGAGCATGTAGCCAAACTCTAGACTGACAACCTTTAATGAGGTTGTCATCGGTCTTAAATTGTTCTTCTATGAGGGGTAAGCTTTTGCCCAAGTCAATAATATGCTCGTACTTCTCCATCCATTCTTCGAACATATCGAATTCATCTATGATATCTTGTTGTATGTCTTGAATACTTGCCATATTAGGATAACATTGTTTGTGCTTTTTTGACTCCTTCCACTAATCGGTTTACATCTTCTTTGGTATTGTAAACGGCAAAAGATGCCCTTACAGTACCAGGGATACAAAATTGATCCATAACGGGCTGTGCGCAATGATGTCCCGTTCGAACAGCGATACCTAGTTTATCTAAAATCATGCCCATATCGTAAGGGTGAATATCTCCGACTAAAAAGGAAATAACACCAGCTTTTTCTTGAGCTTGACCGATAAATCGTATGCCTTTGATTTTGCTCAGTTCTTCTGTGGCATAATCCACTAATTCTTTTTCGTAGGAAACGATATTATCTAAGCCAATCTGATTTATCCAATCGATAGCTGTTTTGAGGGCAATACCTCCAGCTATATTGGGTGTTCCTGCTTCGAATTTATGAGGCAAATCGGCATAAGTCGTTTTATCGAAACTTACAGTGGCAATCATTTCTCCACCACCTTGATAAGGGGGTAGTCTTTTTAACCATTCTTCTTTGCCATACAATGCTCCAATGCCTGTTGGACCATATACTTTGTGTCCCGAAATGCAGTAAAAATCAGCGTCTAAGTCTTGTACGTCAATGCTACAATGTGGCCCAGCTTGAGCACCATCAATCAAAACTGCCGCACCAACTTCATGCGCCCACTGTATCATTTGCTTGACAGGGTTTATCGTTCCCAAAGCATTAGAAATATGATTGACAGCAACCACTTTTGTTTGTTTAGATAAAAGATTTTTATAGCTATCCATATCTAGAACTCCCTTTTCGTCCATAGGGATAACCTTAAGGGTGGCAGAGCTACTTTCACAGGCCATTTGCCAAGGCACAATGTTGGAGTGGTGTTCCATAGCCGACACCAATACCTCATCTCCCTCTTGTAAAATTTGACGAAAACCATTTGCCACTAAATTGATGGCTTCGGTGTTTCCTTTAGTAAAAATGATTTCGTGAAGGTGTTGGGCATTGAAGTGCTGACGAATAGTTTCTCTAGATGCTTCGTAGGCATCGGTGGCTTGTTGGCTTAGAAAATGAACGCCTCGATGGATATTAGAATTTAATTTTTCATAATAATAACTGATAGCATCAATAACCACTTGAGGTTTGTGTGTCGTTGCTCCATTGTCCAAATAGACCAAAGGATGTCCGTTCACTTCTTGATGAAGTGTGGGAAACTGATGGCGTATGTCATTAACGTCTATCACCTATACTTCTATATTCAATTTAACACCGAGTTTTTCGGCGATTATTCGGTTTAATTTCTCTTTGAGTTCGGGAATTTTAACGTTGGAAAGTACGTCATTGGCAAAGGCATACATTAGCATAGCTTGTGCTTCTTTGAAAGGAATACCTCTAGAGCGTAAGTAGAATAAGGCTTCATCATCTAATTGCCCTATGGTACAACCGTGACTACATGCCACATCATCGGCATAAATTTCTAATTGAGGTTTGGTGTCTATAGATGCCGAGTCTGTGAGTAACAAGTTGTTGTTAGACTGAAAGGCATTGGTCTTTTGTGAGTCTGGACGAACCATAACTTTACCGTTAAAAACACCTTTGGCATTGTCATCAAAAATACCCTTGTAAAGTTCATTACTTTGGCAATTGGGGACGGCGTGGTCTACCAATGTGTGATGGTCGACTAGTTGATTTTGTCCGATAAGGGTAATGCCCCTCATATTGCTTTCGGCATATTCGCCATTAAGCAAAAAGCTAAGGTTGTTTCTGATAAACTTTCCACCAAAGCTGAAGGTATCTACCGTACAGTTTGAGGTTTTTTCTTGATTGACCCAAGTGTTGTCGATTAACGAACAACTGCGTTTGTCGTTTTGTATTTTATAAAAATCGACAATTGAGTTAGCTGCTGCACTTATCTCAGTAAGGGCATTGGTAAATACTTCTTTACCATCGAAGTTTTGATGCCTTTCCGTAATTTGTACTTGGGCATTTTCTTCGACTACAATAAGGTTTCGTGTTTGTAAAAACAAGTCTGCCGATACATCATTAGTGATGTATACTATCTGAATGGGTTTTTCTACAAGCTTATTCTTGGGCACATAAATAAAAGTACCGTTGTTTGACAAAGCAGAATTTAGGGCTACCAAACTATCAGGGTTTTTAGGCAAACAACTGCCCCAATATTTTTTAAATATTTCTGGTTTTTTTACTTCAGCTTCAGCTAACGAACATATACAAGCATGTTCATCATCGACAGACGATAATTCCTCTGAATACTGACCGTTTACAAAAACGACCAAATGGGTGTCTGTATCTGTCAAAATGTATTCCTCAAGAGAATGTGCCGTAATCTCAGATAAGGACTCCGAAAGCTGATAGTCATTTTTTAGAATGGGCAAAAGGTTGGTGTACTTCCATTCTTCATCTTTTATGGTAGGAAAACCCATTTCTTCCAATTGCTGAATGTATTTTTCTCTTTCAGCCTCAAAAGAAAGTCCACGAGTTGCCCCGTCTTTATATGCTTGTATGAGTTTGTCTTTTAATTTCACTTTCCTTCCGCCTCTTTAATAATCCAATCGTAACCCTTTTCTTCTAATTCTAAGGCTAATTCTTTTGTGCCAGACTTTACAATTTTACCATCGTACAATACGTGGACATAATCGGGAACAATGTAGTCTAACAAACGCTGATAGTGAGTAATAACAATGGTAGCGTTGTCTTTCGATTTTAACTTGTTTACACCATTAGCTACAATACGCAATGCGTCAATATCTAAACCCGAATCAGTTTCATCAAGGATTGCTAATTTAGGCTCTAGCATTGCCATTTGAAAGATTTCGTTTCTTTTCTTCTCACCCCCAGAAAATCCTTGATTTAGAGAACGACTAAGAAAGCCTTTCTTTATTTCAAGAAGCTCCATTTTTTCTCTCATCATTTTCAATAAATCGCCAGCAGGCATAGGCTCTAGCCCTTGCGCTTTACGACTTTCGTTCAAAGAGGTTTTTAGAAAGTTTGAAACGGATACGCCAGGAATTTCAATAGGGTATTGGAAGGATAAGAATATGCCTTTGTGTGAACGTTCCTCAGGGGATAGCTCCATAATATCGCTACCGTTGAAATCGATACTCCCATCTTCAATTTCATATTCTTCTCTACCAGCAATGACCGAAGACAAGGTACTTTTACCTGAACCGTTTGGGCCCATTATAGCGTGAACCTCGCCAGCATTAACTTTTAGATTTATGCCGGTTAAAATTTTATTACCTTCTATTGAAGCTTTTAAGTCTTTTATTTCTAACATAGTTTTTGTTTATCCAACACTACCTTCCAAACTAATGGCTAGTAGTTTTTGTGCCTCAACGGCAAATTCCATTGGTAATTGATTAAGTACATCTTTGCAATAGCCATTAACGATTAGCGCTATGGCTTCTTCCGTTCCTATTCCTCTTTGATTGCAGTAGAATATTTGATCTTCTCCAATTTTTGAGGTGGTTGCTTCATGCTCTATTTTGGCACTTTTATTTTTTACTTCAATATAGGGGAAGGTGTGCGAACCGCATTTATCTCCCATTAATAGAGAATCGCATTGCGAGAAATTTCTAGCATTCTCTGCGCTCTTTTGTATTTTCACTAAGCCCCTATAACTTCCTTCACTTTTGCCAGCACAAATGCCTTTTGATATGATGGTGCTTTTTGAATTTTTACCCAAGTGAATCATCTTTGTTCCTGTATCGGCTTGTTGGTAGTTGTTGGTAACGGCTACCGAGTAAAACTCACCTATGGAGTCATCGCCTTTTAGTATGCAAGAGGGGTATTTCCATGTCACAGCTGAACCAGTTTCTACTTGTGTCCAAGAAATTTTTGAACGCTTATGACAAATCCCTCTTTTAGTTACAAAATTGAAAACGCCACCAACACCATTGGCATCACCAGGATACCAATTTTGTACTGTTGAGTATTTTATTTCTGCATCGTCCATAGCGATAAGCTCAACCACAGCGGCGTGCAATTGATTTTCATCTCGCATAGGTGCAGTACATCCCTCTAAATAGCTAACATAACTGCCCTCATCAGCAATAACTAATGTGCGCTCAAATTGTCCTGTTCCAGCTTGGTTTATTCTAAAGTAGGTGGATAGTTCCATAGGGCATTTTACGCCTTTAGGAATATAGCAAAACGAACCATCGGTAAAGACGGCTGAGTTTAGTGCCGAAAAGAAATTGTCGGTAGTAGGAACAACCGTTCCTAAGTATTTTTTGACCAATTCAGGGTGTTCCTTTACGGCCTCACTAATGGAACAAAAAATGATACCTAGCTCAGCTAGTTTGTCTTTAAAACTAGTAGCTACAGAAACACTATCCATCACAAAATCTACTGCTACTCCGGCTAATTTTTTTTGTTCATCAAGGGAAATTCCAAGTTTGTCAAAAGTCTTTTTCATCTCAGGGTCTAGCTCGTCCAAACTTTTGAGTTCTTTCTTTTGCTTGGGTGCAGCATAATAGATGATATCTTGGTAATTGGGCTTTTTGTATTTGATATTTGCCCAATCAGGCTCTTCCATTTTTTTCCACGATTCGAAGGCCTTCAAACGGTGTTCTAACAACCATTGTGGCTCTTCTTTTTTCTTGGAAATTAGGCGAATAACATCTTCGTTGAGACCTTTTGGTATGGTATCACTTTCTACATTAGTGGTAAAGCCATACTTATATTCTGCTCCTGTAACTTCTTCTAATATTTTATCTTCTTCTGTCAATGCTAGATGTTATAATTTATACTGCAAAACTCTCCCCACAGCCACAGGTTCTTGAGGCATTAGGGTTGTTAAAGACAAAGCCTTTACCATTCAACCCGCCTGAATATTCTAAAATAGTGCCTATCAAATACAAATAACTTTTCTTGTTGACTACGATTTTTATGCCGTTGTCTTCAAAGGATTTATCGTCTTCATTTTCATTAGTATCAAAGCCTAAATCATAGGAAAGACCAGAACAGCCTCCACTATTTACACCTACTCTAACAAAAGCATCAGCATCTTTGCCTTCTTCTTTCATTAAAGCGAGTAGTTTAACCTTTGCTTCGTTAGTAACTTGAATCACCTTATTTAGAATCTTTTAAAATTAGGTTGCAAAATTACAAAATTATATGCTTTTAATCATATATTTCTTTCGCATCGTTTATGTAATATTTCGTCTTACATTTGTAGCATGAGTTTATTAGAAGATAAAACGCCAAATCGCACACCATTATCTAAGTTGGGAGAGTTTGGTTTGATACAACATATCAGCAAAAATTTTGAGTTAAAAAACGATACTTCCGTCTTTGGTATAGGAGACGATTGTGCGGTCATTGATGTTGGTCAGCATTTTCAACTCATTACTACTGATATGTTGATTGAAGGGGTACATTTTGATTTAACATATACACCTCTTAAGCATTTGGGCTACAAATCTGTAGTGGTCAATTTATCTGATATTTATGCTATGAATGGTTTGCCTAAGCAAATTACGGTCAGTATAGCCCTGTCTAATCGTTTTCCTTTGGAAGCTGTTGAAGAACTTTATGAAGGAATTCGTCTTGCTTGTGTTGCCTATAATGTGGATTTAGTTGGTGGCGATACGACTTCTTCAACAAGTGGTTTATGTTTGAGTATTACAGCTATTGGCGAGGTTGCTAAAGATAAAATAGTATATAGAAGCGGAGCTAAAGAGCATGATTTAATTGTTGTTTCTGGCGATTTAGGCTCAGCTTATTTAGGTCTTCAGCTATTGAACAGAGAGAAACAGGTTTTTGAATCTAACCCTCAAATGCAGCCTGACCTTCAGAATAAAGATTATGTCCTTCAAAGACAACTAAAACCTGAGGCTAGAAAAGATATTATTGATTTGTTTGAATCTAAAGGTATTGTTCCTAGTTCAATGATAGACATCTCTGACGGGCTATCATCGGAGTTATTGCATTTATGTAGCAATTCAAAGGTAGGCTGTGCTATTTATGAAGAAAAGTTACCTCTAGACTTTATGGCAATTTCTACTGCTGAAGAATTTAATATTTCTGCCGCTACTTGCGCTTTGAATGGAGGGGAAGATTACGAATTATTATTTACGATTAGTCAATCCCACTACGACACCATAAAAGATGATCCTGACTTAACCATTATTGGTCATATTACTGATAAAAGTCACGGCTCAGTGTTGGTTACCAAAGATGAAAATCATCAGCCGCTTACTGCTCAAGGGTGGAACGCCTTATAATAGTATACTATTAAGCCATCTGTTGTAGTTTATAATATCCTCGTCTTCAGCTTGTTCTACTGTCGCTTTTGACAAAAGTGTTGTAATCTTTTTCATAAGACCTTTATCGGCTTTTATGTTTTGTGTATAAATTAGTTTATGAATGATTTCGAACAATAAATTTTCTCGTTTAAAATTATTATTCAATAAAACCTCTTTGTATTGCTTTCTGGTCTGTTTTATTCTTTTTTCTAGATAATCAAAATCACCAATTTCATAGCGAATAATAAATTCTGCTGAGATAATTTTAATTTGTAAAGAACTCTCGAATTTCAAGAAACTTTGGTGTAGAATAATTCGGCTTAAAGTTTTGATAGCGAGTTTAAATTTTTTGGTATCAAAGTATTGTAGGGCCAGGTTTGAACAAACAAAAAAGTAATTGTAATCCGAATCGACAATTACCTGTTCGTTTTTGGCTTTTAACAAAGTTTCTATGGCTTTTTCTTTGTCTAGTTTATTGTAGTTAATGGCTAGTCCATTGTAGTAGTAGAATAAATACTTATCATAATGTAGTCTGTCAAATTTTTCCATTTCTAACTTGAGCTGTTTGGCTTTTTCAAGAGAGGCTTTAAACTTATTGTTTTTACAAAGACAATTTATCTGATAGGTGAGCATCTGTAGTTTTATGTTATGATTTTTTTTATCAAACACATTAGATTCTCTAAAATCTATAAACGTCTTTTCGAGGTATTTTTCTAAGGCTAAAAAATCGTGTTTTTGTATTAATATACTAGAGATAGATTGATACACTTTAATTTTCATATTAACGTTTTGCATCAATTCTTCATCTTGCACAAACTCCTTAATTGTTTGTTCCTGAATAAGTAGTGTTTCGTCATTTTTGGAGTTATAATTTTGTGATTTTTTTAACCTAAAGTTCAAGGCGGCTAATACATCGTCTACCTCCTGAATTCTATTAGTTTCTGCTCTGTTATTCTTTCTTTTTTTCAAAAGAGATTCAACATCAATATCTCTATTTCTGTATGAAAGTTTAATCATCTCATTATATATGAGTTTAAGTAGGTCAGGATAATTTTTTTCTACTGCTTTTTTTTCTGTCTCTATCAAAAAGTCTATGCTGAGGTTTGTATAACCTCTAACATTCAAAAGTTTGGCGATGAATAACTGTCTGTAAATGATAAGCTCTTCATCTTGGCTCATATAATTTAGCGTCAAGCTATTTTTTAAATTTTGTAATAGTCTGTTTTTTAGTCTGTAAAACGCATTGATATTATCGCCGTATAGCTTTTTAGCAATTTTTTTTTCATCACACTTGTCGTTGTGTTTTCTATAGTAGTCAAATAAGATAATGTCTTTTCGGTCAGGGGTTTGGTTTGTTCTATTGGCTATTAGCTTAAAGTGACGACATTCGTAGGTGTTCATAGCCTTAATAAGTTCAAAAAGGGCATTCATATTGTAAGTTTTTTCATTTAAAGGCGTAAGATACACCTTTTTTGAAAGATATATTAGTAAATATATTATGTAATTTTAACATTTAGTGACGGATTATAGTTATGAAAAAGTTATTTATCACATTTTTTTCTTTAGTAATTTCTTTTGGTTCTTATGCCCAAAGTCAATACAGTTTATCTTTTGCGGGTAACGATATTATCTCTGTTGATACAGCTGAATTTTCAGAATTAATACCATTAAATTTCACTTTAATTAATACCGGAACGGATACTATTTTTGGAATGATTCCTATTTATTATTCGGTTAACGCTTCAAATGTTTCGGAAAACGAATTTCCGAATGTTTCAGCTTTATTTGATATAGTTTTTTCTGAGGCGACTCCCTTTGCTCCTGGTGATAGTTTTGATTTCAATTCTGAAGATTTTGATATTTTACTAGACGAATTATTTATTGATGTTAGCGAAGAACGAAACTTTAATGTTGGGGATAATATAATAATAGTATGGCCAGCATTATCTAGTGATTTAATAAATAACTCAACTTTTACTACAGAACAATATGTTAAAGAAATCTATGTTCTAGAACCTTTATCAGTTAAAGCTCCAAAACAAATTGATTTTAGACTCTTTGTTGAGCAACAAAACATACGTATTGAGTCCTTGAAGGCGTTAGAAGAAATATGCATATATGGACTAAACGGTCAGTTGTTATATAGGGGTACAGAAAACACGATTTCTGGACATCATTTTCCTACTGGAGTTTATGTTTTTCGCATAAGATTTGAAGGAGGTGAAATTCAAACTGGACGAGTATTCCTGCCCAATTAGACTTCACAATACTCTTAATTCATCAAGTCTTCTATTTCGTTTGCCTCTAAAGGAATGTTTGCCATTAGGTCAAACGGCTTGTCTTTAGTAATCACTAAGTCATTTTCTAAGCGAATCCCTAAGTTTTCCTCAAGGATATAAATGCCCGGCTCACAAGTAAACACCATGCCTTCTTTTATGGGTTTGTCAAAGTGACCAACATCATGAACATCTAATCCTAAGAAATGGCTAGTGCCGTGCATAAAGTACTTTCTGTAAGCCGGATTTTTGGGATCTTGCTTGTCAATATCGTGCTGGTCAATGAGTCCTAAGCCAAGTAGTTCAGATTGCATAATTAGTCCAACTTCTTTGTGATAGTCTCCCAATAGAACCCCTGGTTTGAGCATAGAGGTCGCTTGTTTCATTACGCTCAACACAGCATTGTAAACGTCTTTTTGTCGTTTAGTAAATCTTCCGCTTACAGGAATACAACGTGTCATATCTGAAGCATAGTTGGCATATTCGGCACCTACATCCATAAGAATAACGTCACCATCTTGACAAACTTTATTGTTGTCTATATAATGCAGAACACAAGCATTTCTACCCGACGCAATGATGGGCTCATAGGCAAAACCCTTAGATCTATTGATGAGAAATTCATGCATATACTCTGCTTCAATTTCATACTCCATTACACCTGCTTTGACAAAGTTTAACACCCGTCTAAATCCTTTTTCGGTGATGTTGCAAGCGTGTTGTAATAATTCAATTTCAAGAGGGTGTTTTACGGCTCTCAAATCGTGCATAATCGGTGCAGACTTGACGTATTCTTTCGTAGAGAAATTATTTTTGCACCAATCATTAAACCTATCGGTTTGGGTTTGTACTTTTGAGGATGAGCGGGCGTGTTCGTTAGAATTCAGATAAACGGTTTTGGCTTCTTGCATCAGTTCATTAAAAACATCTTCAAATTGGTTGTTCCAATAAACAGTGCTAACTCCCGATGTTTCAAAGGCTTTTTCTTTACTCAATTTTTCGCCTTCCCAAATAGCAATCAAGTCGCTAGTTTCTTTTAAAAATAGGATTTCTCTATGCTTAGGGTTAGAGCATTCTGGGAAAATAATAAGCTTACTTTCTTCTTGGTCAACACCACTGAGCCAAAATAAGTCGCTATTTTGTTTGAATGGCATAGTACCGTCAGCATTAGTAGGCATTTGGTCGTTAGAGCAAAAAACAGCTAGTGATTGTGCGTTTAGTTGAGCGGAAAAAAGAGCTCTATTATGTTCAAATAATTTTTTGGAGATGGGTTGGTATTTCATATCATTTAACTTTGTTGTAAAGATATGTACTTATCCTTTAATATTTAGAATCATTTTAAACTCGGCACATTTAGTTGCAATTCTGTTGTTTTTAATCAATTTGGGTGTTAAATTTGTACCTCCTTAAAAAACACACCAAATGAGTAAGTCGGTTTTGATAAAATCTTCACTAGCGAAAAAGTACTGGATGGCCGGAACGGGTCTATTTCTTTGTCTTTTTCTAGTGGGTCATTTACTAGGTAATTTACAACTGTTATTACCTGCTGAAACAGCATCAGATTCTTTTAATCTCTATGCAAAATTTATGACAACAAATCCTGTTGTTAAAATTCTTTCTTACATCACTTATTTTAGCATCTTGTTTCATGCTGTTGATGGTATTCTTCTAGTTGTTCAGAATAAAAAAGCACGACCAGTTCAGTACGCTTACAATAAGCCAAGTGCTAATTCTAATTGGGCATCTAGAAATATGGGGCTTTTAGGAACTATATTGTTGTTGTTCCTTATTATTCACATGCGAAGTTTTTGGTATGAGATGCACTTTGGCGATATTCCAACGGTTTTAATTGGCGGTGAAGATGTTAAGGATTTATATGCTATAACTACTACTGCATTTCAAGAGTTATGGTATGTAATTTTATACATTGTTTGTATGGTAGCTATTGCTTTCCACTTGTCACACGGTTTTTCTAGTGCATTTCAAACAATTGGAGCAAGTCATCCAAAATATTCACCCATTATTAAAAATATTGGCTATGCATTTGGCATTTTAATTCCTTTTGCATTTGCTATCATCCCCTTAGCCCTTTACTTTAGATAAGATATATATGAGCACATTAGACGCTAAAATCCCTGAAGGTCCTTTAAAAGACAAGTGGACTAAACATAAAAACGATATTAAATTAGTCAACCCTGCTAATAAGCGATTAATCGACGTCATTGTTGTTGGTACTGGTTTAGCAGGAGGTTCTGCTGCTGCATCTTTAGCTGAGATGGGCTATAATGTCAAATCCTTTTGCTTTCAAGATTCACCAAGACGTGCTCACTCTATAGCTGCACAAGGCGGAATCAATGCGGCAAAAAACTATCAAAATGATGGCGACTCTGTATATCGATTATTTTACGACACTATCAAAGGTGGAGATTATCGCTCAAGAGAAGCTAATGTATATCGATTAGCTGAGGTTAGCGCTAATATCATTGATCAATGTGTAGCTCAAGGCGTTCCCTTTGCTAGAGAATATGGAGGGTTATTAGATAACCGTTCATTTGGAGGAGTTCAAGTCTCAAGAACTTTTTATGCTAAAGGTCAAACTGGACAACAGTTATTGTTGGGGGCTTATTCTGCTATGTCACGACAAATCAACAAGGGTAAAATTACCATGTACAACAGACACGAAATGTTAGATGTTGTTATTGTTGATGGTAAAGCCCGAGGAATTATAGCAAGGAATTTAGTTACGGGTAAGATAGAACGCCATTCTGCTCATGCCGTTGTTTTGGCATCAGGCGGTTATGGCAATGTATTTTTCCTCTCTACCAATGCTATGGGTAGTAATGTTACAGCGGCTTGGAAAGCACACAAAAAAGGTGCGTTTTTTGCTAATCCATGCTACACCCAAATTCACCCAACTTGCATTCCTGTTTCTGGCGAATACCAATCCAAACTGACTTTAATGTCAGAATCATTAAGAAATGATGGCCGTATTTGGGTGCCTAAAAACAGCGAAGATGCTGAAGCAATCCGTAAGGGTCAAAAGACTGCCAATGATTTGTCTGAAGACCAAAGAGATTATTACTTAGAAAGAAGGTATCCAGCTTTTGGAAATTTAGTGCCAAGAGATGTGGCTAGTAGAGCCGCCAAAGAACGTTGTGACGCAGGTTTTGGCGTTAATGAGACGGGCGAGGCTGTATTTTTAGATTTTGCATCTGCCATAGAAAGATATGGAAAAGAACAAGCCAACATAAAAGGTTTAGATGAGAATGACGCTAAATTGGTCAATACTTTGGGTAAGGACGTTGTTAAGGCTAAATACGGTAACCTTTTCCAGATGTATGAAAAAATCACCGACGATAACCCTTATGAAACGCCAATGAAAATTTATCCAGCAGTTCATTATACTATGGGAGGCTTATGGGTGGATTATAATTTAATGACCAACGTTTCTGGTTTGTATGCTTGTGGAGAAGCTAACTTTTCGGATCACGGTGCTAATCGTTTAGGAGCTTCGGCATTGATGCAAGGTCTTGCAGATGGTTATTTTGTTTTACCATATACTATTGGAGATTTTCTAGCAGATGATATCCGAACAGGTACCATACCAACAGACTTGCCAGAATTTGATGAAGCTGAAAAACAAGTGACAGAAAGAATAGAAAAACTTATTGCTAACAAGGGAACCAAACCAGTTGATTATTTCCATAAAAAACTAGGAAAAATCATTTGGAATGAATGTGGCATGTCACGAAATAAAGAAGGCTTGTTAAAAGCAATAGACGAGATTTCTGCCTTACGTGAAGAGTTTTGGAATGATGTAATGGTTCCTGGAGATGCTAATGAGTTAAATCAAGAGTTAGAAAAAGCAGGTCGTGTAGCGGACTTTTTAGAGTTGGGAGAGTTGATGTGCAAAGATGCACTTGAAAGAGAAGAGTCATGTGGCGGACACTTTAGAGAGGAATCTCAAACAGAAGAAGGCGAGGCCTTAAGAAACGATGCTGAATACACTTTTGTGTCGGCTTGGGAATACGCTAAAAAACCATCTGAATCTCCTTTACATAAAGAAGTTTTAGAGTTTGAAAATATAGAGTTAAAACAAAGAAGTTATAAATAATTCGATATGAATTTAACGCTCAAAATTTGGCGTCAAAAAAACGCCAACGAAAAAGGTAAAATTGTTGAATACAAAGCAACAGACATCAGCCCTGACATGTCTTTCTTAGAAATGATGGATGTAGTCAATACAGACATTATTAATAGAGGCGATGAGCCCGTAGCTTTTGACCATGATTGTAGAGAAGGTATTTGCGGGAGTTGTTCAATGTATATCAACGGAGAAGCTCATGGTCCAGGTAGAGCGGTTACTACCTGCCAACTTCATATGCGTGAATTTAAAGATGGCGAAACAATTTATATAGAGCCATGGAGGGCAAAAGCATTTCCTGTAGTTAAGGACCTAGTTGTTGATCGTTCGGCTTTCGATAGAGTTATTCAGGCAGGAGGGTATGTTTCTGTCAACACATCGGGCAATACTATTGATGCCAATGCTATCCCTATCCCTAAAGAAGATGCTGATGATGCATTTAGCGCAGCTACTTGTATAGGTTGTGGAGCATGTGTAGCTACTTGTAAAAATTCTTCAGCTATGTTGTTTGTATCAGCTAAGGTCTCTCAACTAGCACTTTTACCTCAAGGTCAAGTAGAACGTGAAGAAAGGGTATTGAATATGGTTAACCAAATGGACTTAGAAGGGTTTGGAAATTGTACAAATACCGGTGCTTGTGAGGTAGAATGTCCTAAAGAAATTTCTCTTGAAAATATAGCTCGAATGAATAGAGAGTATCTGTCAGCCTCTCTAAAGTCTAAGAAATAGTCTAATTAGATGACTAAGCTAAGGATAACATTAGTACAAAGTCATCTGTATTGGGAGAGCCCAGAAGTAAATAGAAATCACCTTGAAGCCTTAATGTCTAAGGTAAAAGAAACCGATATTTTTATATTACCTGAATTATTTAGTACAGCTTTTAGTGTCAGTTGTCAAGGTGAGGCTATGAATGGCGAAAGTATGCAATGGTTGTCAAAATTAGCTAAGCAAAAACAATCAAGTATTGTTGGCTCATTGATAATAGTTGAAAATAGCAAAAAGCACAATCGCTTAATATGGATGAATCCTGATGGCACATATTTTCAGTATGACAAGCGTCATTTATTTGGTATGATGAATGAGGGAGATTATTTCGAAGCAGGGAAAGACCGACTCATTATTGATTTTAAGGGCTGGAAAATCTGCCCACTTATATGTTACGACCTTCGTTTTCCAGTATTCAGCAGAAATAATGAAAATTTTGACTTATTATTATATGTAGCCAATTGGCCAGTTAGTCGCATTGATCATTGGGACAAACTATTAGTGGCAAGAGCCATAGAAAATCAATGTTATGTAGCCGCCGTAAATAGAGTAGGGCAAGACATCAATGGCGTTGAGTTTAACGGGCATAGTTCCTTAATTGACTATAATGGACACCTTATATATAAGGAGGTTGAAAAGGAACAAGTAAAAACATTAACTATTGATAAGGCTGATTTATTGAAAGGGAGGTCAAGATTGCCCTTTTTAAAAGATATGGATTCGTTCTCTATTGATTAGTTTCCCATTCAATTACCACATCCCAGTTATCTCTTATGTTTATTTCTTTAGGGTAAAGCCAAACCTTTTCAGCAGCACGTTTATGGATTAGCTTACCACTATCCCAAATTCCGTTTTGATTTTCATCTTTTATTAGCCTTAAAGAGTACATACCTGCCTTCAAGGAGTCTATCGATGTTTTGTGTGTTGCCTTTATTCTACGAACAATATGATCATCTTTTAATAATTCAAGGACTAAGGGATAATTTGGCAGGGAGTCAACAACAAGTTTACCATAGCCAACCAATGAGCTGTCTTGAGCAATTGGCATAACAGTATCAGCTAGTGCTGTTTCGTCGAATAAGTACATTTCTATTCCCTTAGATTGGCTGACGACTTTTTTATCATAAAAGCCTACTTTCTCATTGGGTATTGTAAACTTTAAGTTGTTATCTAAGTCCTCTATGGCATATATATAAAAGGAGTCTTTAGCTAGATTTGAAAATGAAAATTCTCCAGCCTTGTTGCTTTTAACTACATATTTAGGTGTTTCTTTGTACACTAGGCTGTCCGCATCATTTTTGTATAGCCCTACCCAAACTTCCTCTAGGGGCTTTGATGTTTTGGCATCCCCAACAAATCCACTAATAGTTAAGGTGTCAATTGTATTTCCGGTAGAAAATAAATAGTCTAGCTCTTTGACAATATTGCCTTCATTGACGTCTTTTACAACTTCATCAAGGTTCATATAATAGGTAGTGTTTGCAATTAATTCTTTTTCAAAATTCACTGTAAGCTTATTTTTATTGACATCAATTTTCAAAGCATCTTTAGAGTAAGGAGAAAAGAAAACATTCTTTTTATCATTTATTTGAATTAGTTCATCAAAAATAAATGTAACATCAAGTCGGTCAAAGTTCTTGATTTTATTATTTGGAGTTATCTCTAAAAGTTGTGGAGGATTCATATCCTTAGGTCCGCCCGTCGGAGCTACAACATTAGCACAACTACATAAAAAAAAGACAGCTATATAAAAAGTATGTTTCATTGCTGTAAATATAGGTTTAAAATTAGGGGTGCAAAAGAAAAAAATAGAAGAGTAATTGTTGGAAAGTTTTAAAAACTATTTTATATTTATAAGCTCTAAACAATTGAGATATTGTTCGGAAACACCTTAACATGTTGATATTCAGTTATTTATACGTGTATTTATTGTGTTTCTTGCATTTTCAAAATGTTTAGAATTAACTATTTATTAACCAAAAACAAGTGTTATGAGTTGTAATTTTACAAAAAACTCTAGTTCATTTTATGGACTTTTACTTGCTGTTGTTTTTACGTTTTTTAGCGTAAACACAATGGCTGACACGGCATCACAAGATTTCTCGGTTTCGGGAAATGATGATGACCCTACTGTTTTAACAGTAAATGCGTCTGACATTACTGTTAACAATGGTGGTGAAATCAGTGCCGTAACACTAAGTACCGCTTCGCTTCAGGGAACTTTCTCTGATTATTGTGGTTCTTGGTATGATTTTACCCTTGTTGTAGACGGGGAAACAGTTGTTGCGAATGGTTGCGCAAGCGACATGATGTCAATTGATTTGACAGGCTTTACATCATTCTCAATAACTTCTGCTGATTCTGACGTTTATAGTGATTTCATCACTATTTCTGTTGGTTTATCAGTTGAATTCACGCCTTTAGCAGGTGCAGGATGTACTGATATGGCGGCCTGTAACTATGATGAAACAGCGACATTAGATGATGGTACATGTACCTACGCTGATGCTGGTTTCGACTGTGAAGGAAACTGTCTAGAAGGAACGTTTACTACAATTGACGTTCAAGAAATTTCTACTGGTGGCTGGACATATACCCTAGTGGGTTATGGTGGCTCCTGGTCTATGACTGATTTATCTACTGGTGAATCTGCTGCTTCAACATCTAGTGACAATGTATCAAATTGCTTCGCTGATGGATGTTACGAAATCAGTGGTTTTTCTGGTTCAGGAGGTTCTTATGCATTTGCATATAGCTTGAATGGCGGAGATAATATTACGCCTGGAGAATTTGGTCAAACTGGAACAGACTACATTGAAATAGGCGAATCTTCATGTGCTGCTTATACCGGCTGTACAGACATTTATGCTGATAACTTTGATGAAACTGCTCTAATTTCTGACAACTCAATTTGTGAGTATTCTGTAACTCCTGGTTGTATTGATATGACAGCGTGTAACTACGATCCAGCAGCTACAGTTGACGACGGGTCATGTACATTTGCTGCAGAAGGTTTCGATTGTGATGGCGCATGTCTTTCAGGCACTTTAGTTGAGTACTCATCTGGCTCATATGCGGGTGAAAATTCTTTTACAATTACTGATTGCGATGGAACTGTTCTAGCTTCTATGGCTTCAGGTTATGATGGATTTTCTTCTTGTGTTGAATTACCAGACTTTTATTTTGTTAATTTATCTGACTCATATGGTGATGGTTGGAATGGTGGCGCATTAACTATTGGTGGTGTTTCTTACACTATTGATGCTGGTGGTGCTTGGTCAGGATTTGATTTTGAATCATTTGCTCCAAATGGGAATTGTCCAAATGTTATTTATTCTGCTGGCTCATATGCGGGTGAAAATTCTTTCACAATTACTGATTGCGATGGAAACGTTCTAGCTTCTATGGCTTCAGGTTATGATGGATTTTCTGGTGCTGTTGAATTACCTGACAACTACAATATATCGCTTTTTGATTCTTATGGCGATGGTTGGAATGGTGGTGCATTAGTTGTTGATGGTGTTACTTACACTATTGATGCAGGCGGCGCTTGGTCAGGATTTGATTCTGAATCATTTCTTGTTGGTTCTTGCGGATTACCAGGTTGTACTGATGTAGCTGCATGTAATTATAATGCAGATGCAGAGCTAGAAGATGGTTCATGTACATATGCTACTGAAACTGTTGATTGTGATGGTAACTGTATAGTTGGTTCACCTGTTACAATTTCTTTAACAGATTCTTATGGCGATGGTTGGAATGGTGGTTCTTTGAACGTTGCAGGAGTTGAATACACTCAGGTAGGTTCTTATGGTTGGCCATATTCTGAACAAACAGAAACTTTTACAGCTTGTGTTGATTTAGACACTTGTATTGAAGTTGTCTTTACTGCAGGATCTTGGTCTTACGAAAATTCATGGTCTATTTCTGATGCTGATGGCAATGTACTTGCAAGTGGAGCAAACGAAAATGGCTTTTTAGGATGTCCTACAGGATGTACAAACCCTTTAGCTAATAACTTTGATCTGGAAGCAATTGTTGATGATGGTAGTTGTTTAGTTTGTTTAAATGGTGAAGAAGTTTCAGATTCTAACCTTCCTCTTGGTGAATTACCTGATGATGTGATTACAATTACTATCACTACCGGTAATCCTCCTTTCGCATATTCTGGTGAGATTCACTGGGAATTATATAACAACGGAAATGAATTAATCGTTGCTGGTGGTAACGCCTTAACTATTGGAAATACTTCCGCTGGTGGTTTTGCAAGTGGTGACTATGACGATGGTGAAGTTTACGAAAGAACTACAGGATGTCTTCCTGATGGATGTTATAAATTAATTACATATGACACTTATGGAGATGGATGGAACAACAATGGTACCTTTGGTGTAACTAACCAATTTGGCGCTGAATTAGTCCCAACTACTGTTATGGGGCCAAATGTTGGTTATGATGAAGACGGAATGGGTTACCTATCTTATCCTCAACAATTAGCAACTTACTTCTCAATAGGAGACGCAAGCTGTGAAACTTATGGTTGTACTGATGAATTAGCATCCAATTATGATGCTGAAGCAACTGTTGATGATGAGTCTTGTATCTATTGTGATGAAAACTCTGTTGATGTATCTTTTGCTTTCAACCAAGAAAACATAACTTCTGATGAAGTATATGTATATAATCAAGAAACAAATGACACTGTATTCTCTGTTGAGCCGTTTGAATTACCAACATGGGCAGGTAAAGACACATTAACTTGTGTACCTGTTGGATGTTATATTGTTTCAATGGGTGCTACATCATCCTCAGGATGGACTGACGGTTCTCAACTACAAATTCTGGATGATTTAACTTCAGACTACTTCTTATTAGAGGTTGATGGTGGATCATTAGATCTTCAAGTTGTTTCTATTGGTGGAGCTGTATGTACTGTATCTCCAGTAGGAGGTTGTATGGATCCATTATATGACAACTATAATCCAGATGCAACATATGATAACGGATCATGTGCTTACACTTGTCAAAACGCAGTTGCTTCAAATACTGTTTCTGTAGAAGAGGATGCTGATTCAGCTCCATATTCTTATGTAACTTCTGATCCTGCTGGATTTGGAGCCGTTGTTACTTTTGAGGTTACAGAATCAGATGCAGATATAATTTATCATATCTTCGATTGCGACTCAACTCAATTTACAAATTTCAATCCTAACTCATTAAGCATAGAAATTGAAGCTGGAGTTTCACTTTATTTTGCTGCTGTTGATGCATGGAATACTGATAGTGTTGGTACTATTGTTGCTACTGTAACTGAATTACCAGACTCTTTGTATTGGGGTTGTATGGATGAAATTGCTTGTAATTATGACTCTTTAGCTACCTATGAGCCTTCTGGTTCTTGTGAATTTGCTGAAGTTGGTCTTGATTGTGATGGTAATGAATTCCCAGCATATTTCGATGTTGAATTAGATTACTCTACTTCAGGGGATCTATGTAACTTTGCAAATGATTACAATGACGGAACAGTTGGTTTTGAATATCCTAACTCATCATGGACAAATGATGGTGGTGATATGGGTTATGCTTTTGTTTCAGATGGTAGCTCAGTATCAGTTTCTTTATCTGTAATAACGGGAGGCTCATGGACTGATGGTCAACTTAATATCTATAATGGTAACCCATTAGACGTCAATGAAGTAAGTACATTAGTAACTAATCTGTATCAGAATACTAATGTGGACTTCTCACTAAATACTATTTTCGAAACAGATTCTGGAAGTACTTATTTTGTAATACTTGATTCTGACAACTGGGATTGTTACGAGTTTGAATTATCAATCAACTCTTTAGAGGGTGTTGGTGGTTGTATTGATGAATTAGCATGTAATTACAATGATTCTGCTGATTACGACAACTTCACATGCGTATACCCAGCAGATGGGTTTGATTGTGATGGTAACTTTATTGGTTCTGCCTGCGGTACTGATAATGCTTTAACAGATAGTATTATAGTTGGAACAGGATACGCAAACAATATGTATCAGGTTTATGTTTATCCTTCAGATGGTGTTACTCCTGTAAGTATCTTATGGACTAGTGGTGATACTGAAAACAACTATGATGAGTTTGCTATTTACGATGGTGTCGGAGAAGATGCAATTAACTCTGCAAACTTAATAACTGAAATTGAAGATAATTTACCTGGACAATATGTTGAAGGCTTTGGTAACGGTCTTACTGTACTTTGGTCTAGTGATGGTTCTGTAAATGGTGATGAATCTTTCGGTAACCTCGTATGGGAAGTATATTGTGCTGATTTCATTTACGGATGTATGGATACTTTAGCATTAAATTATGATCCTCTTGTAAACATGGATGATGGCTCTTGTTCTTATGACTTCGTTTGGGGTTGTATTGATGAATTAGCTTGTAACTATGCAGATACTGCTGATGTGGATGATGGCTCTTGCTTCTATCCAGAAGAAGGATTTGATTGTGAAGGCGTTTGTCTAGAAGGATCAAATATCACGCTTTCTTTATTCGACTCATATGGTGACGGATGGAATGGCGGTACTCTAGAGTTAGACGGCGTTATTTATACTGTAAACTTCAATGATAACAATGGTGACTTTGCTATTTTTGAGTTGTGTCTTGATCTAGATGCATGTTACGATGTAACATATACTGCTGGTTCATGGTCCTCTGAAAATTCATGGACAGTTGCTGATTCTGAAGGAGTAATTGCTTCAGGTGGAAACTTCTCTGGTTTATTCGGATCTTGTGGTACATTTGGTTGTACTGATCCATCTGCATTAAACTATGATGAAACTGTTGATTTCGAAGACGGATCATGTGAATATCCAGTAGCTCTTGCTGTTGAATTAAATTACTTTGTTTCTTCGACTACTTGTAACCATGTTAATGATTATGATGCTACAAATACAGCGTCTACATCTACTTGGGTTGCTGGTGAAGATAATGGTTACTATTTTACTGCTGAAAATGGTTCTGTTCTGGTTAACTTAGTTCAAGAAGAAACAGGTACTGCTCAACCAGGATTATTCGTTTATGATGGCGATCCATTAGATTCAACTACTGTAGAAATAGCTCAAGCAACAGGTTTCTCTGGAAGTGACTTAAATCTTACGTTTAATACTAACGATAGTACTACTTACTACGTTGTTGTTGACGGTACTGCAACTTGGGGTTGTTATGGTTATGACCTAACTCTAACTCAAGTATACAGCGGATGTATGGATACATTAGCAATGAACTACAACCCATCGGCTACTGTTGATGATGGTTCTTGTGAGTATGACTTCGTTTGGGGTTGTACGGACGAATTAGCTTGTAACTACGTAGATACAGCTGATGTCAATGACGGTTCTTGTATTTATCCTGCTTCTGAGTTTGTAGATTGTGATGGTAACTGTTTATTTAGTACTGTAACTGTATCTCTAACAGAATCATATGGTGATGGTACTGCTGCATCAGTTTCTATGAACGGTAATGTGGTTGTTTCTGGTGTAGGAACTAACACTGCATGTGTTGATTTAGAAGGCTGTGCATCATTTACATATAATGGAAATGGTGAATACTGGACAGTTGAGGATTCATGGACTGTATCAGTTGATTCTGAAGTAGTAATTGATGCTGGCGGATATGGATTTTTATTTGGCTCAGAAACCATCGAATATGGTGCTAGTTGCGCTATAGCTGGTTGTACTGATATGTTAGCATGTAACTACGATTCATTAGCTACAATTAATAACGGTTCTTGTTCTTACGCACAAGCTGGATACGACTGTGATGGTTTATGTTTAGTTGATACTGATGAAGACGGAATTTGCGATGAATTTGAAGTTGCAGGTTGTACAGATCCTTATGCTACTAACTATGATCCATCTGCAACAGACGATGATGGAACATGTGAGGCATGTGAGGATAACTCTGTAGCTCTTGTAATGAATGATTCATGGGGAGATGGATGGAATGGTGCTACCTTTACTATGTCAAGTAGTAACAACAGTAGTATTTCTGCTTCTTTATATCCAACAAGTTACTCTTCTACTGAACAATTATGTGTACCAGCAGGTTGCTACGAAGTAACTGTAGGCGGTGGTGCATATGACTATGAAATTACCTTCAGCTTAGGAGATTACCTAGTTAATGTACCATCTGGCACATATTCTGATATTGCTATTGGTGGTGCAATATGTAACCCAATGGTAGTTAACTTCAGTGTTGACATGAGTTCAACTGCTCAGCCAAACATGACAGATTACGACAATGTTGTAATTAACGGTACTTGGAATGGCTGGCAAGGATGGGGAGTTGTTTTATCTGATGATGATAATGATAACGTTTGGACTGGTACTGGTGAATTTGATCCAGCAATTGGTCAATTCGAATATGTTGTAGCGGTAACAGGGCCTACTGATGGTTACTCCGGATGGGGTATGCAGTGGGGTGCTTGTGATGCTACAAACTTCATTGTTATTTTCGAAGATGAAGTATCTTCTTATACTGCGACTCCTGACTTAGATTGTCCAGAGCCAACTGTATTTAACGTTGATATGAGCTGTGCAGGTGTAGAATTCTCTACAGTACACTTAACTGGACCAATTTGGGGCTGGACGACTGATATAATAATGTCAGACGATGATGGTGATGGTATTTATAGTATTGCTATCGATGGCCTATCTGGTAACGTTGAGTATAAGTATATGGTAGATTATTGGGCAGGTCAAGAAGACCTAGTCGATGATATGGTTAACGGTGCTACTTGTGCTCCTATTACTGATTATGCTACTTATGCTAATCGTTTAGTTCCAGCGGGTTCGAGTACTAGTGATACTTACGGTTCTTGTAGTGAGTGTGGTACACCTATACCAGGTTGTACTGATGAAGCAGCAAGTAACTATAACCCAGCTGCCACAGAAGATGACGGTTCATGTGAATATTGTGATGCTGTAACTGTTAACTTTAGTGTTGACGCTGGTAACGTTGTTTCTGGTGATTACGATAACGTAGTAATTAACGGATCATTTGCTAACTGGTATGGTTGGGGTGTTACTCTATCCGATGAAGATGCAGACGGCATTTATACTGGTTCTACTACTGTAGAAGCTAACGTTGTTCATGAGTATGTTCATGCTTTAACTGGACCAGCAGATGGTTGGTCAGGTTGGGGTGTTATTGGATTTGCTCCTGAAGCTTGTCAATTAGGCGTTTCTGAAACAACAGGTGACCCATCACCAAACTACTTCTTCTCAGGAGAATGTGGTGAGGTTATTGATTTACCAACTGTATGTTTCGGTGAATGTACAGAGTGTGCTGAGCCTGTATTAGGTTGTACAGATGCTTCTGCTGATAACTTTGATCCAAATGCCACAGAAGACGATGGAAGTTGTACTTACTGTAGCTCATTTGAGGCGGTATTATTAGGCACTTCTGATGTTTCTGAGGCTGGTGCTTCAGATGGTAGTGTTCAAGCAACAGGTCAAGGTGGTTCTAACAACTACGATATTTCTGTTGTTGATGGCA